>JADFZP010000256.1 GCA_015232485.1 Alphaproteobacteria bacterium | reverse complement strand
GGCGGCGGCCAAGGGCGCCGGGGCGCCCGCCCGGCGAGGGGCTGATGAGGCGAGCCGATTTATCGGCTCGCCGGTAACAAAGGACCACCCCGCCCCCAAAGGGGGTGGGGGCCACCGCCCGAAAGTACAGCTATATTAGGGTTTTCTTGTTGAGATGAATGGCATATAGTCGGTCGAGGCGAAATCGGGCGAAAGTCCCGAACCGACCGACGAGAGGGAGAAGATCGATGTCCAAGCTGGTTCCGCCCCATGGCGGCGGGGAACTCAAGCCGCTGCTGGTTCCCGAGATCGAGCGCGCCGAACAGAAGGCCCGCGCCGCGAAGCTGAAGAAGGTTCCGATGCGGAGCCTGGAGACGTCCGACGTCGTGCTGTTCGCGATGGGCGCCTACACGCCGCTCGACGGCTTCATGGGCAAGGCGGACTGGCACGGCGTCTGCGCCGAGATGAAGACCCAGGCCGGCCTGTTCTGGCCGATCCCCGTCACGCTGTCGGTCGATCAGGCGCTCGCCGATTCGATCGCCGAGGGCGAGGAAGTGGCCCTGGTCGACGCCGAGTCGGGCGAGATCATGGCGATCCTCGAGGTCAGCGAGAAATACGAGATCGATCGCGCCTTCGAATGCCAGCACATCTACCGCACCACCGATCCCAAGCATCCCGGCGTCGCCAAGGTGATGGCCCAGGGTCCGGTGAACTTGGCCGGCCGCGTGCTCGCGCTGTCCGAGGGCGAGTACCCGACCAAATATGCGGGCCTTTACCTGCGCCCCGCCGAGACCCGCGCGCTGTTCGCCGAGAAGGGTTGGTCGCGCGTCGCCGCCTTCCAGACCCGCAACCCGATGCACCGCAGCCATGAACACTTGGCCAAGATCGCCATCGAGGTCACCGACGGCGTGTTCATCCATCAGGTGTTGGGCAAGCTGAAGGAAGGCGACATCCCCGCCGAGACCCGCGTCAAGGCGATCCAGGCGATGGTCGACCACTACTTCGTCCCCGGCACCGCGATCCAGGGCGGTTACCCGATCGAGATGCGCTATGCCGGCCCGCGCGAGGCGTTGCTGCACGCCACCCTGCGCCAGAATTTCGGCTGCTCGCACCTGATCGTCGGCCGCGACCACGCCGGCGTGGGCGACTATTACGGCCCGTTCGACGCCCAGCACATCTTCGACACGCTGTGGCCCGGCGCCCTGGTCACCCAGGCGCTGAAGATCGACATCACCTTCTATTGCAAGAAGTGCTACGGCATGGCCACCGCCAAGACCTGCCCGCACGGCAATGAGGACCGCATCAACATCTCGGGCACCAAGCAGCGCGACATGTTGGCCAACGGCGTCCCCATTCCCCCGGAATTCAGCCGCCCCGAAGTGGTCGCCATTCTCAGCGACTACTATCAAAGCCTGAAGTAGGTCAGAGTTCGGTATACTTTCGAGCGTTGCCGCGAGATTTCTCGACGGGATATTTCGCGGCGTTTCGCTCGATTTTGGACTGGGCGGCCTCGGCCAGATCGAGGCCCGCCTTTTCGCAGACCAGGAGAAGATAGAGCAGGATGTCGGCGCATTCTTCGGACAGCTTGGCCTTGAAGGCCTCGTCGGACAGCGCCGCGTCCAGCTCGGCATCCTCCTTCCACTGCGCGAGCTCCAGAAGCTCGGCGACCTCCAGGTTCAGCGACACCATCAGGTTCTTGAGCGTGTGGAATCGCCGCCAGTCGCGGGCGTCGCGAAACGCGACGAGCTGTCGGGTCAGATTGGAAAGCGTCTCGGGCATGGCGGGGCGCGGCCTCCTCGGCGAATACGATTTGACTCTCATAAAACGTAAATCTAATGTACCAGTAAATGTGAATGTAAGGGGTAAAAGCCGCGAGGCCTCGGCCGATGCGGTTCGACACACGTCAGACTCATGCGCAGTCCCCACGACCCCGGCGGGTCTGCGGCCCAGAACACCAGAGTGACAGGAGAGGGATATGCCTACGTTCGTGCACACTGATAAGTGCGACGGCTGCAAGGGCGGACAGGTCACGGCCTGCATGTACATCTGCCCGAACAATCTGATGAAGCTCGACACCACGCGCATGAAGGCTTTCAATCAAGAGCCCGAGCAGTGCTGGGAATGCCAATGCTGCGTCAAGGCTTGCCCGCAGCAGGCCATCGAGGTTCGCGCGTATCAAGACTTCGTCCCGATGGGCGGCGCCGTCATTCCGATGCGCACCGACACCACCATCATGTGGACCATCAAGTTCCGCGACGGCGAAGTGAAGCGCTTCAAGTTCCCGGTTCGCACCACCCCGGTGGGCTCGATCGATCCCTACGGCGGCAAGCCCGAGGCGGCTGACCTGAACAGCAACCTCCTGTTCACCGAGACCGGCAAGACCCTGCCGACCATCTGAGCCGCCGGCATACGAAAAAGGGGAAGTAACAATGTCCGATTTCACTTTCGGTAATCCCGAAGTCGTCGAGATCAACACCGACATTCTGCTGATCGGTGGTGGTATGGCTTCGTGCGGCGCGGCCTACGAGGCCAAGCGCTGGGCCGGCGACAACATGAAGATCACTCTGGTCGACAAGGCCGCGCTGGACCGTTCGGGCGCCGTCGCGATGGGTCTGTCGGCGATCAACACCTATCTGGGCCCCGATCGGGATACCAAGGATTACTGCCGCATGGTGTCGGCGGATCTGATGGGCATCACCCGTGACGATCTGGTGTTCGACGTGGGTCGCCACGTCGACGACTCGGTCCACCTGTTCGAGGAATGGGGCCTTCCGATCTGGAAGGAAAAGGGTTCCGAGGGCGTGTTGCTGAAGGACGGCGGCAAGCCGGTCCGTTCGGGCAAGTGGCAGATCATGATCAACGGCGAGGGTTACAAGACCATCGTCGCGGAAGCCGCCAAGAAGGCCCTGGGCATCGACAACATCATCGAGCGTTGCTTCATCGTGAAGCTGCTGCTCGACAAGAACACCCCGAACCGGATCGCCGGCGCGGTGGGCTTCTCGGTGCGCGAGCACAAGCTGTACGTCTTCAAGGCCAACACCATCCTGAACTGCTGCGGCGGCGCGGTGAACATCTTCCGTCCGCGCTCGACCGGCGAGGGCATGGGCCGCACCTGGTATCCCGTGTGGAACGCCGGTTCGACCTACGCCATGGCGGCCGAGGTCGGCGCCGAGCTGACCATGATGGAAAACCGCTTCGTGCCGGCCCGTTTCAAGGACGGTTACGGCCCCGTCGGCGCCTGGTTCCTGCTGTTCAAGTCGCAGGCCACCAACGGCTACGGCGAAAACTACGTGATCAAGAACGCCGACATGCTGGCCGACTTCGCGCCCTATGACCGGGCCGCCGTCGTTCCGACCTGCCTGCGCAATCACGCCATGCTCAAGGAAATGAAGGAAGGCCGCGGCCCGATCATCATGGACACCCCGACGGCGATGAAGAAGCTGGCGGAAACCATGACCCCGCAAGAGATCAAGCATCTCGAAGCCGAGGCCTGGGAAGACTTCCTCGACATGTGCATCGGCCAAGCCGGCGTCTGGGCGGGCATGAACATCCGCCCCGAGCAGAACGTCTCCGAGCTGATGCCGACCGAGCCCTACCTGCTCGGCTCGCATTCCGGCTGCTCGGGCATCTGGGTGTCCGGTCCCGAGGACATGAACAGCCCGGCCGAGTGGAAGTGGGGCTACAACCGCATGACCACGGTGAAGGGCCTGTTCACCGCCGGTGACGGCGTTGGCGCCTCTGGCCACAAGTTCTCGTCGGGTTCGCATGCCGAAGGCCGCATCGCGGCCAAGAACATGGTCCGCTTCGTCAAGGACAACGCGGGCTACAAGCCTGAGTTCAAGAAGAGCGTCGCCGAGGTCGCGGAAGAGATCTACAAGCCCGTCCGCAACTACCTCGAGCACAAGGACAAGACCACCGCCGAGGACGTCAACCCGTTCTACATCCTCCCGCGCCTCCTGCAGATGCGTTTGCAGAAGCTGATGGACGAGTATGTGGCCGGCGTGTCCACCTACTACCAGACCAACAAGGTCTTCCTCGACCAGGGCCTGCATCTGTTGACCATGCTGAAGGTCGACAGCCAGAAGATGCGTGCGAAGGATCTGCACGAGCTGATGCGCGCCTGGGAAAACTATCACCGCATCATCGCGGCCGAGGCGCATCTGCGTCACATCATGTTCCGCGAAGAGACCCGTTACCCGGGCTTCTACTATCGTTCGGACTTCCCGAAGCTGAACGAAGCCGAGTGGAAGGCGTTCGTGAACTCGCGCATCGACCCGGATACGGGCGAGTGGCACATGCGCAAGATCATGCATGTCGATCTGGTCGAGAAGTTCTACGGCGGCGGCGCTCACTAAGCTTCGTCCGCTTCCAATGAAGGGGGGCGTCGGGATTGCCCGGCGCCCCTTTTTTCTGTCAGACTGACCTAGTACCGCCCCACCGAAAGGACGACCATGAACGACGCCCCGCGCAGCAGTGAAGACGAGGAACAGGACGAGGTCGATCTTTTGGCCCTGCGCCCCGACATCAACGGCCTGGACGTCGAGGTCGAGGTGTTCGACGCGGTGCGGGTGCTGTCGGCCAACCCCGTCACCCCGGTGCGCCTGACCGGCACCGATGACTTCGCGTTCCGCTGCCACAAGGGCGTATCGTGCTGGAACCGCTGCTGCCACGGCGCCGACATCACCATGACGCCGATGGACATCCTGCGCCTGTCGAGCCGCCTGGGCGTGCGCCCCGCCGAATTCCTGGCGCAATACACCGTGCCGGCGATTTTCGACAAGGCCGACCTGCCGGTCGCCAAGCTGAAGATGGCCGGCGACGACGGCAAGGGCGCCTGCCCCTTCGTCGGCGACGAGGGCTGCGGCGTCTATGAGGACCGCCCGGTCACCTGCCGCTATTACCCGCTGGGCATGGCCTCGGTGAAGATGAAGGACATGGAGGGCCTTGAGGACTTCTTCTTCCTGGTCAAGGAACCCCATTGCCAGGGCCACGCCGACCCGCAGGAGATGACCGTCGGCGCCTTCCGCGACCAGCAGGGCACCATCCCCTACGAGCGCGTCAATCGCGGCTGGGTCGACATCCTGATGAAGATGTCGTCTTGGAAGGTGCTGGGCGGCCCCGGCGGCAAGGCGCCCACCCAGCAGACCAAGCGCATGTTCTTCATGGCCACCACCGACGTCGACGCCTTCCGCCGCTTCGTCTTCGAGACCAAGTTCCTCAACACCTACGAAATCGACGCCACCTCGATCGAAGAGATCAAGACCGACGACGTCGCGCTGCTGCAACTCGGCTTCGACTGGCTGAAGACCGTCCTGTTCAACGAGCACACCATCCTGCTCAAGGAGCAGGTGCTGCAAAGCGCCATCGCCAAGGCGCGAACCGAACTCGGCGCGTCTTAACCGGTCGCCCCCTTCGTCATTCCCGCGAAGGCGGGAATCCATGCGGTTTCGACGCCCATGGGTCCCCGCCTTCGCG
>JADFZP010000255.1:1543-5459 GCA_015232485.1 Alphaproteobacteria bacterium | reverse complement strand
TGTCATCGGGTTGTGACGGCTGGGTTCAGACCAGCGAAAGATCGCCCGAGGTCTGACCGGGTGGGTATCACATGAACATGTGAGCCAACGAAGGGTACGCCCCTTCAGGGCAGGCGCCGGGGCAGGTCGAGCGTGACCGTCGTGCCTTCGGGGTCCGACGCGATGGTCAGCGCGGCGCCCAGAGTCTCGGCCCGGCGCCGCATGTTGCGCAGCCCATGGCCGCCGGGCCGTTCCGCCGCGCCGCCCCGGCCCCGGTCGCGAACCGATAGCCGCACGCCGCGCTGTTCGGGCTTCACGACTGGCTGGTCTCCCAGGGCGGGTTGGGAGATCGGAACATGCTGATCGGCCGCCTGACGATGCCGGTCGTCATGGCGGCGGTCAGCGCGGCGCTGATCTGGCGCTTCGGCCCGGCGATGAGCGTGCTGGACCGGCTTGGCGCGCGCCTGCGCGAGGAGGTGGCGGCGGCCGCCGAGGCGCTTAGGCGCAGCTTCGCCGCCGAACAGGCGCAGGAGAAGAAGGCCGTCCTGAAGGGTGAGCGGGTGCGCCTGATGAGCGACCTGCACGACGGCATCGCCGGCCAGCTCGTGTCGATCCTGGCGCTGTGCGAGCTGCGGGAAACCGATACGGCAGGGGTCGCCGAGGCGATCCGCGGCGCGCTGACCGACCTTCGGCTGGTCGTCGCCTCGCTGGAGGATGCCGGCGACGACCTGGGCGTCATGCTGGCCCTGTTCCGCGAGCGGATCGAGCCGCAGCTCGCGGCCTACGGCATGGAGCCGAGCTGGCGGCTGGCCAGGGACTCGATCCCGTGCAGCGTCACCCCGCTGAAACCGACCGAACCCAGGAAGATGCTTTGGTCGGTGTCGGCGCCGCCGATGATGGTGGCGATCGATCCTTGCGTGTTGAACAGGTTGAAGGTGCCGCCACTGGTGGCGATGAACACCAGATCCGAGGCGGCGTTGTAGTAGTCGCCGCCCACGCCGCCATAGCCGATCACGGTGTCCGGCGTATACAGCCGTCCAAAGACGCCATATGAATTTCCGTCCGGACCATTGGACGTCCAAGTCACGGCGAACCCGCCCCCGACCAAGTCGGTCACCGAGGGCGCATCCTGGTAGTTCGTCGTGTAGCTGTTGATCAGGAATTCGTCGCCCTCCGTCGTGCCATCGGCCGCGTAGACTTGGCCGTAGACGCCATACAACGAGCTGCCGCTCGTGTAGGTGTTGGTCCGGGCCTCGCCGCCGACCGTCGCGCCGTTGGCGTCGTAGATCTGGCGGTAGACACCGCTATTGCTGCCGTCTGGCCGGCGAGGGATTGCGGCTGGCCGGCATGGGGCGCATGGACGAGGCCGTGGCGTGCCTGCGCGAAGCGGCGATGCTGGCGCCGCTGGTGCCGGACCTTCACCTCAATCTCGGCGTGGCGCTCATGCATCTGGGCCGGTTGGCCGAGGCCGAGGCGGCGATGCGGCGGGCCGCTTCGCTGGCCCCCCGCCATCCGGCGGTCGTCAAGAATCTCGGCATGGTTTGCCTTCGGGCGGGCCGGTTCGACGAGGCGGCCACCGCCTTCCAGAAGGCGCTGAAGCTTGACCGCGCCGGCCCGGACACGGCGGCGCTTTACAACAATCTGGGCGTGGCTCGGCGCGGCATGGGCCGGCTCGACGACGCCGTGCCGAGCTTCCGGCGCGCCATCGCGGCGGATGGCGGTCTGGTGGACGCCGTCAAGAACCTCTCGATGACCTTGACCGACCTGCTGCGCACCGACGACGCGCTGGCCGCGCTCGACCGCGGCTTGGCGCGGGCGCCCCAGGCGGCCGTCTTGCACGCCCAGCGCGCCCATGCCCTGAAGGAGCGCGGCGATTCGAAGCGATCGACTACCTGATCGCCGATCGCTTCCACGTGCCCGAGGGCTGGGAGCGCCACCACGTCGAGCGCGTCATCCGCCTGCCCAACGGCAGCGTCTGCTGGCTGCCGCCCGACACCGCGCCCGCGGTCGGCCCCCTGCCCGCCCCGACCCGCGGGCATGTCCGGTTCGCCAGCTTCAACAACATCGCCAAGATCACCCCGCGCGCCGTGGCGACCTGGGCCGCGATCTTGAAGCGGGTGCCCGGCGCCAAGCTCGCGTTGCGCACCAAGACGCTTGGCGATCCGGGCACGCGGTCGCGGTATCTCGGCCTGTTCGCCGCGCAAGGCGTCGGTCCCGAGCGCCTGGATCTGGGCGGCGAACTGCCCCAGGACGAATTGCTGGCCGCCTATGGATCGGTGGACATCGCGCTGGACCCGTTCCCCTATTCGGGCGGCGTCACCACGCTGGAGGCGCTGTGGATGGGCGTGCCGGTGGTGACCACGCCGGGCGAGAGCCACGCCGGCCGGCATTCCACCAGCCACCTCGCCAACGCCGGGCACCCGGAACTGGTCGCCCGCGATCTCGACGGCTATGTGGACCTGGCGGTCGGATTGGCGCAAGACCTGCCCGCCCTGGCCGATTTGCGCCAACGGCTAAGGCCGGACATGGCCGCCTCGCCGCTGCTCGACCACGCGGGCTTCGCGCGCGATCTGGAGACGGTGTTCGAGACGATGTGCGGGGTGTGAACCGCGTCCCTTCGGTCCTACGGCTCGTTGGCCGCCGGTGAGTTCGGTGGGCCGCCAGCCGCCTCGTCGGGAGCGAATTCGCGCTGCAGGATGCGATCCCGGCCGGTTCTCTTCACCTCGTACATCAACCCGTCGGCATCGGCCAACATCGCCCGGAAGCTCGTCGGCGCCTTGACGTAGCTGGCGAGTCCGATGCTGAAGGTCACCGGCCAGTGGTTGGCCTTCATCAGATCGAGAAGGGCGCGTCTCAAGTCGTCGGCATAGCTCCAGGCTGAGGCCGGCCCCATGTCCGGGAGCAGCAGCGCGAATTCGTCGCCGCCCAGCCGGCCAGCCACGTCACTGGCCCGGATATGCCGCCGCAGGCCCTTGGACACGACCTGGAGCAATCGGTCCCCGATCTGATGGCCTTGGGAGTCGTTGACCTCCTTGAACCGGTCGAGATCGATGAAGACGCAGGTGAACGGCGTGCCCTGCCGCGCCGCCGCCGCCAAGGACTGGCGACCGACCTCCTGAAACGCGCGCCGGTTCGGCAGACCGGTCAGCGGGTCCTTGAAAGCCATCGCCTGGAAATCATAAAGAAGGGTCCGGAGTTTCGCGATCATCCATACGCCGGCCAGCGAGATCGCGAACCGCATGGTGGTATTGACCACCAGGATCTCGTGGGTCTCGTGCCGATCGAGCAGCCAGTCGGCCCAAAGCCAAAACGCCATCGTCCACGTCGAGATCACCACACCGAAGACGGCACCAAATACCCATCCCGCCACAAGGACCGGGAGGCTCATGAAAAGATGAAATTCGTACTCGAGGCCGATATGAAAGTGCACGCCAACAATCAATACGGCCACCACGGCGATAATCGCCATCAAGGCTGGACGCAGCGGGCCCCGAGGCCGCCGGAAGATGAACGACATGTCAAACCACCGGAGTAAAACCCTTCCCAGATGGGCGGCCGATCCGCCCTTGAGAAACGGCAGGATAGCCCGATCCAGACCCAACCGAAAGGCGCGCTTCGCGGCCCGCTAACGCGTCAGGGTCAGAAAGAGCGTGGTCAGGCGCTCCGGCAGGCGGGCGGGGCGATCGACGACGGCATGGCCATTGGCGCCGAAGATGTCGCCGGCATAGGCGTCGGCGGCAGGGTCGAGGGCGATGCAAAACGGGACGATCCCCTTGGCGCGCAATTCGGTCGCCGCGGCGTGGGCATCCCATTTGAGATGGCTGGGGTCTGGCTCGTCGACGTCGGCCGGCTCTCCGTCGCTCAACACCAGCAGCAGGCGGCGGCGTTCGCGGCGGCGCTCCAGCAGGGTGCCGGCATGGCGCATCGCCGCGCCCAT
>JADFZP010000255.1:0-1533 GCA_015232485.1 Alphaproteobacteria bacterium | reverse complement strand
CCTCCAGCCCGGCCAGCCGCGCCTTGGGCGCCGCGGTCCATGGTTCCTCGAAGCCTTTGACGGGACGGAACAGCACGCGGTGGCGGGTGTCCGAGGCGAAGCCCGCCACCGCCAAGGGATCGCCCAGCTTGGCCGCCGCCCAGGCCAGCAGCGCCGCCGATTCCCGCTCCATCGACAGGATGCTGGCCTGGGCGCCGGCCGGTGTCGCCGACACCGACCGCGACAGGTCGAGCAGGAGCAGCACCGCCACGTCGCGCTCGCCGGGGCGGTTGCGCACGAACACCCGCGGATCGGGCTCGCGGCCCTGGCGAAGATCGAGGCGGGCGCGTATCAGGCGGTCAAGGTCGATGTCGTCGCCGTCCATGTGGCCGCGCGAGCGCACCGCCCCTTGCGGCGTCAGGCGGTCGAGCACCTTGCGCAGGCGCCGGGCCAGCGGCGCCTGCGCCGCCAGCATGGCGTCGACCCGTTCCGAATCGCCCGCCGGGGCGGGCACCTCGTAGACCGACGTCCAGTCCAGCCGGTAGCCCCGCTGGCCGTGATCCCACTCGTGATAGCGCCGGGGCGGGGCGGCGGCGTCCTCGCCGGCCGGGCGGACGAAGCGGTCGAGCGCGCCATAGTCCGAGTGAAACTCGTCCTCGCTCTTGACGTCTTCCAGGAAGCGCCACAGCACGCGATTGTCGTCGCGGTAGTCGACCAGGGTGTCCTCGAACCAGATGCCGGGGCGACGGTACGAGTGGTCGTAGCTCTCCTTCAGCCACCGCACGCCAAGCTCGGCGCTGGCGGACTGGTCGTGGGGGTCGGCGGCCATCCGCCGACGGAAGCGGGCGGCGAAGTCGAGCAGCAGCGGGTCGGCATAGGAATGGCCGGGGTCGAGCAGGGCGCGCGACAGCATCGCCAGCCGGTGGCGGATCGGCGAGGCGTCGGACGGGCAGGCGTCGGGCCGCGGGATGGGATGCAGGGCGCGCCACATCGGCCCCAGACCGGGATACTCGGCCATCGCCAGGGCCTCGACCCGCGAGTCCTCGAACACCTCGATGGCCAGGTGCTGGAAGACGCTGAAATTGTCGGCGAGGAACGGGGTGCTCCAGCGCCGGTGGGCGGCGAGATGGGCCAGCCGGGCACGGTAGCGCTCCGCCCCCGAGACGCCGCCCAGCTCGTGCAAGGCGTCCGGCAGGTGAATGCCCTCGCCGTCCAGCCAGGCCGGCTTGGGCGCTTGGCCGATCTCGACCACCACGGGCCGCAACGGCGAATCCGACCGCCACAACACCTTCTGGATCAGCATCAACTCGCGCTCGCGGTCGGCCAGCAGGGTGCCGCGTCGAAAGCGGGCGAGCGTGGCGGCGGCGTCGGCGGTCTCCAGCCCGAAATAGGCGGGCAGGCGGTGGCGGCCGCCGGAATAGGCGGCCAGACCGGCCTCGACCCAGCCCTCGACGGCCGCGGCGTCGAGCAGGGCGAACAGGTGGGGCGCGTTGGCCAGCAGGGCCGGCAGCGCCTGGCCGGCCCGCCATGACACCATCTCGACGGTGTCCAGCC
>JADFZP010000254.1 GCA_015232485.1 Alphaproteobacteria bacterium | reverse complement strand
TGCCCGCCGGTACCACCGCCAAGGCGGCGGGGGTTAAGGCCGCCAGCGTCAAGGCGGGGTCGCTCGGCGCCGCCAAAGGTGCTGCCGGAGCGGCCGCCCTGATGTCCGCGACCGCCACGCCGGTGGCGCAAGCCGCCGGAGCCGGCGCGATGCTGACCGGCAAGGGAGTCTGCCTGGGTCTGGGTCTCGGCCTGGGCGCCTGGGGGCCGGTGATCCTGGGTATCGTCGGCGTCGCCGGCGCCGTGTCGGTTTACGACTATGTGAAGAATCGCCGGGCCGCCGCCGATGCGCCCGCCGCGGCCTGAGCAGGAGAGAACGAATGTCTGAAGCCACCATGACCGCCAACGAGATGGCGACCGGCGGAACCCGCTCGATGCTGATGGCGGGGATGAGCTATCTGGGAATTCTGTGCTTCGTTCCGTTGATGATGAACAAGGACGACGAGTTCGTCCATTTCCACGCCAAGCAGGGGCTGGTGCTGTGGATGTGGAGCGTTCTGGCCATGTTCGCGCTGCATCTGCCGGGAATCGGCAAGTTCCTGTTCGGGCTGTCGTCGATGGCGGTGGTGGTGCTGGCGTTGGTCGGCTTGGTCTCGGTGGGGTTCCGCCGCAACTGGAAGCTGCCCATCATCAGTTCGATCGCCCCGCTTCTCTGACCGGGTGATTCCGCCGCGCGCCGCCCCGGAGGCTTGATCCCCTCCTGGGCGGCGTTTTCCGTCGTTTTGTCAAGGAATGGGGGGCACGCTTTTGGCCTATTCGCAGGAAATCAGCCGCGAGCGGCGGGGCGCCTTCGTCTTTCTGGTGGACCAGTCGCGCTCGATGAACCGGCCGTTCGGCGCCGATGGCGAGGGCGTCGCGACGACGCGCGCCGACGCCGTCGCCGAAACGCTGAACCGCACGCTCGAGGAGCTGGTCAACCGCTGCATGCGCGACGAGGGCGTGCGCGATTATTTCGACGTCGGCATCATCGGCTACGGTCGCACCAACCGCCCGGAATTCTGCTGGGCCGGGCCGCTGGGCGGACGCAAGATGGTGCCCATCTCCGAGGTCGCGGCGGGGGCCGAACTGGAAGAGATGGACGTCACCACGACGGTGCGTGGCGAACCGGTGGTCGAACGCGTGGTCGTGTCGCGCTGGATCAGGCCGGTGGCCTCGGAGTCGACGCCGATGAACGCGGCGTTGCGCTTGGCCCATACCACGCTCGAGGAATGGATTTGGCGCAATCCCACCTCGTTTCCGCCGGTGGTGATCAACATCTCGGACGGCATGGCCAACGATGTTGAAACCGAACAGGAGCTGCTGGCCACGGCGCGGCGTCTGACCGGGTTGAAGACCACCGACGGCGCGACGCTGCTGATCAACTGCCACATCGCGGGCGGTGGCGAGGCGCCGGTGCTGTTTCCGTGGAGCGTGCGGCAACTGCCGGCCGACCCCTATGCCCGGCTGCTGTTTGAAATGTCGAGCGAGCTGTCGGATCGTCATAAATCGATCATCTGCGAGCTTCTCGACCGCGATCCCGCCACCACGCCGACCGCGCGCGGCATGGCCTTCAACGCCGACGCGGTGGCGCTGGTCAAACTGATGGACATCGGCACGCGCCAAGCCGTCACCTTCCAGCCCGCCTGGATGGAAACCGAGGAACGACGCGGGGCCGACGACCGCTGATCGCGGCAAGCGAGCCATGACGCCGCTTCCCCCGCCCAGCGACGACCCCGTCGGAACGCCGGTTTCGTCGCCCAGCCTTCGTTGCCGCGTGGCGGGCCGCAGCGTGGTCAAGCCGCGCAACGACTCGTTCGATCGCGGTGGCGCGACCCAGTGGCGGGCCAACGAGGACCGTTTCCACGTCGTCCAAAGCGACGATGGCGTGCGCGCCGCCGTGGCCGATGGGGCGGGCTCGTCGGGCCTGTTGTGCGGCGCCTGGGCCGAAGAGCTGGTCACCCGCTTGCCCGAGGCTCCGCTACGCGATCTCGCCGCCCTCGATTCCTGGCTGGCCGGCTTCGCCCTGACCTTTCGCGGCGAGGGGGTGGCGTCCTTGACCGACTGCGCCGCCCGGCGCAGCAAGTTCGTGCGCGAGGGCTCGTGCGCCACGCTGACGGCGGCTTGGCTTGGCGTCGACCAAGACGGCGCGGTGCTCGACTGGTTGGCCTATGGCGATAGCCCGATCATGATCTTCGATGGCTGTGGCGCGCTGCTGGAGGCCCATCCCGGCGACCCGGCGACGCTGGACCGCGATCCTTGGCTGCTCAACTGGAAAGATGTCGTCTCGCCCAAGGGCTTGGCCGGCGGCCGGTTGCGTCTGCCCAATCCGGCCACCGTGGTGCTGGCCTCGGACGGCATCGGCCAACACTTGCTGCTGCGCGCGCTGGCCGACCGATCGCTTCGGCCGATCGAAGGCGGTGCCGAGGGCCGCGCCTTCCGTCTGGCGCGCGCCATCGCGGACGCCGCGCCATCGCTGGCGCCGCCTCTGGCGGACGCGCGGCGCGCCCTGGACAGCCAGCAAGACTTCGCACGATGGATCGAGTCGCTCGAGGCGGCAGGCCTGATGGCCAATGACGACGCGACGCTACTCGTGATCGATGTCGATTCGGCCTATATTGTCGCTACCGGACACCCCGTCGAGCCCGAGCCGGAGATGTCATGACCTTTCCAACCCTGACCGATTACAAGGGCGCCATCGCCAACGCGCCGCGCCGCCTTCGCGGGATCGAGGCGCTGCCCTGCCGGGACGATCGGGGCGAGCCGCGCTTCCTGGCCGGCAATTTCGCCGGGGTCTTCAAGATGGAGGCGGCCGACGGGTCAACCCTGGCGGTGAAGTGCTTCATTCGCGACCTGCCGGCGCTCGGCCGTCGCTACGAAGCGGTGGCGCGCTTCCTCCGCGCCGCCGGCTCGCCCTATCTGGTGACGCTGGACTACCATCCCGAGGCGTTGTTCGTTACGTCGCGCCTCGCCGCCAGCGCCGACTATCCCGTGGTGGTCATGCCCTGGCTGGAAGGCCGGACGCTTGGCGCGGTGGCGGAATCCCTGTGCCAGCGGCGCAACCAGCGCGCCTTGGCCGGATTGACCCGCGCCTGGGCCAGGCTGTGTCTGGACTTGGCGGCGCGCGGCGTCGCGCATGGCGATCTCAAACACGACAACGTGTTGATCACGCCGGAAGGCCGGCTGAAGCTGATCGACTATGATTCCATGTACCTGCCCGAATTGCGGGACCTGAAATGCACCTTGCTGGGCGGGGTCAATTTTCAGCATCCGGGCCGCCGCGACATCCATTTCGACGCGGGCATGGATCATTTCTCGATCCTGGTGATCCTGCTGTCGTTGCGCGCCCTGACGCTCGCGCCCGAATTGTTCGAGCGTCATCACACCAGCGAGAATCTGATCTTCTGTCGCGACGATTTCGTCAAGCCGTCCGACTCGCCGCTGTTCCAGCACTTGGCGCGCTCGAACGACCTGTTCGTGCGCGACTGGACCGACCGCCTGGCGCGATGCTGCGCCCAGCCGCCGGGTCCGGTCGCGGGGATCAAAAGACTTCTCGGCGCCGCTCGCAAGCTGGACGCCGTCGAGGAGGCGCCGGGCCTCAAATGGCTATTCTATCAGACCGCCAATGCCGCCGGCCGATGGCTGCCGGCTCCCGGCGCGCCGTGATCTCGGGGGGCCGGAAAGGGCCACGTCGACGGTTGGCGCCGCTGGCCGCGCTGGCGTTGCTGCTGACCCTGCTGGCGTTCCCCGGTCGCGCCGACCAGTCGGTGCTGGTGCTGGTCGAACGCGGTTCGGCGGCGGCGCGCGTGGCGGCGCGAATCGTGGTCGAGCATGGATTGCCTCGAACGCGGGCGGTGACGATCGTGGGGTTTGACACCGCGGTATCCGAGGCGACCCCCTTGGAGGGAACCGGCGGCAACTCGGCCGACCTGGAGGTGGCGCTGCGTTTCCTGGCCGACGCGCCGCCCGCCGGCTGGGTGGTGCTGATCGCCGAGAAGGCCGGGCCGCCCTGGCCGGACGGGATCGGAGGGCCGCCGCGGTCGATGCTTGACGATCCGCGCTATGCCGAGCTTAACCGGCTGCATGACGAGTTCGTCGCGGCCCGAGCGACACGATCCGAGATCGACGACTATTTCCAGCCGTTCTACCGCCAGCGGGCCGAGGCGCTGCTGGAGGAGCAGGCCGAGCGGGTGCGGCGCGCCCTGGACGGTCGCCTGATCGTTTGGGATGTGGGCGGGCGTACCGAGTTTTTGGCGCGATGGGCGCGGGTCGCCGGGGCGCGCCATCTTGATTTGCCGGCGGGAACGCGTGCTCAACGCGACGCGGCCTTGACCGCGCTGTCCAGCTTGACCGGCGGGGCGATCGCCGCCCCCGCCAGAGGTGGACCCTCGGCGGTGGCGGTCGCGGGGGTGGTGGCGCTGGCGCTGGCCGTCACCGTCGCTGCCGTTCTGGCCTTGCGCCATCGGTTCCGTCGCCGCCCTCGGGCCGAGGATGGAAACCCGCCCGGCCCTTTCGACCCGCGCGGAGTGCCCGGCGAGGGCGAGGTGATGGTCCGTTGGCTGGACGCGGCGGGACGGTCCCACAAGACGAACTGCTTGAGCCTGACCCCATCGGAAATCGTTTTCTCCACCGAAGGGGCGCGGCCGGCGCGGCTGCAAGGCTTCTCGTGTTCCCGATTGGGTCTCGACATCGAAGTGGTGTCATCGGATACTTCGCTCGATCCAGAGGGACGTGGCGTTGCTGTCCTGCGCGAGTTCCGCAATGGGATCGACGATCGAATGGCGATGATCGCCCTTATGACCAGGGTTGGGGAGAGTTCATGAACCTGCTGATCGTCACCGCCGTCCTGGCGGCCGCGTTGGGCGCGGCCCTGCTGTGGCGTTCGTTCGCCCCGCGCAATGGCGGCGGCCGGTCGGCCGCGCAGCTTCGGCAGGCCGACGCGGAATGGCGTCAGTTGGCCGAGCGCCGCGACGGGTTGGCTCGTTCCGTCCGCGAATTGGAAACCCATCACGCCTCCCTGATCACCCTGATCGATACCGCCACACGCAAGGCCGGCCGCTCGAGCGAGCAACTCGAAGCGTCGGCGCGGGATCTCGCCGCCGAGATCGAGGCCCGCCGAAAGGAACGGCTCGAACAGGCCGATCAGGTGATCGCCGCCGAGATCGAGGCGAATCGCACCCGCCTGCTGGAACAGGCCGAACGCGACGCCGCAGCCGAGATCGAGGCGACCCGCACCCGCCTGCTGGAACAGGCCGAACGCGCCGCCGCCGCCGAGATCGAGGCGAATCGCACCCGTCTGCTGGAACAGGCCGAGCGCGCCGCCGCCGCCGAGATCGAGGCGAATCGCACCCGCCTGCTGGAACAGGCCGAGCGCGCCGCCGCCGCCGAGATCGAGGCGAATCGCACCCGCCTGCTCGAACAGGCCGAACGCGATGCCGCCGCCGAGATCGAGGCGAATCGCACCCGCCTGTTCGAACAGGCCGA
>JADFZP010000253.1 GCA_015232485.1 Alphaproteobacteria bacterium | reverse complement strand
TCTCGGGCCGCTCGGCGGCGCCCACCATGGGCGTGTCGGTGGTCCAATGGGCGGTGACCACCAGCACCGCCTTCGGCCTGGGCAGGCTTGCGCCGAGACCCGACAGGAAATCGCGCGCCGGGCTGTCGTCGAGCAGCATCGTCGGGGCGCCATGGGGCACGAACAAGGCGGGAAGTCTGGGCATCGCAATGTCCTCCATCTCTGGGGATCAAGATGCGGCGTTCTCGGCCAGAGGGCAATCCCGGACCTTGGCGACTTACCGTTGACGAATTGGAAACGAACCGAAAGGGAAACGATGACCGAGGACCGCCTCTCCCGCCAAATCGCCTTCGTGCTGGAACTGGACGCGCTGAAGCAGGTGTTGCGCCAGACGCTGCTGCTCGCCGATCGCCGCCAGGAGAACGACGCCGAGCATTCCTGGCACATCGCCATGATGGCCCTGCTGCTGGCCGAGCACGCCGCCGAGCCGGTCGATGTCGGGCGCGTGGTGAAGATGCTGCTGATCCACGACATCGTCGAGATCGACGCCGGCGACACCTTCATCTACGACGAGGCCGGCCATGCCGACAAGGAGGCCCGCGAGCAAGCCGCCGCCGATCGCCTGTTCGGCCTATTGCCGGCCGACCAGGGCGCCGAGTTGCGCGCCCTGTGGGACGAGTTCGAGGCGCGCGCCACGCCCGAGGCCCGCTTCGCCGCCTCGATCGACCGCTTGCAGCCGCTGCTCCACAACGTCCATACCGAGGGCGCCGCGTGGCGCCGCCACGGCGTCACCGCCGACCGCGTGCTGGCCCGCAACGCGATGATCGGCGATGGCGCGCCGGTCCTGTGGGACTACGCCCGCCGCCTGATCGAACAGGCGACGGACGCCGGTCATTTGCCCCTAAAATGAAGATTAACCACCAAGCCACGAAGAGCACTTGGCGTCTTGGTGTTTGACTTCTTCTCAACAGGCCACAATCTTTTCATCGTCATTCCCGCGAAAGCGGGAATCCATGTCGCTGCCACATTTATATTCGGTGGACCCAGCATGGACCCCCGCCTTCGCGGGGGTGACGAGATAAATTAACTGACCGCCGCCGTGTACGCCTTCATCAGCGTGGCGCAGACCTCGCCCGGCGTGAAGCGGTAGTCGCCGATCAGGCCGACCGGGGTCACCTCGGCGGCCGTGCCGGTCAGGAAGCATTCCTGCGCCTTGGCCATTTCCTCGGGCATCATCGGCCGCTCGATCACCTGATAGCCGCACTCCTTGGCCAGCGCGATCACGGTGCGCCGGGTGATGCCGTCGAGGAAGCAATCGGGGGCCGGCGTGTGGATCGCGCCGTCGATCACGAAGAACACGTTGGCGCCGGTCGCCTCGGCGATCTGGCCGCGCCAATCGAGCATCAGCGCGTCGTCGAAGCCCTCGTTCTCGGCGTTGTGCTTCGAAAGCGTGCAGATCATGTAAAGCCCGGCCGCCTTGGCGCGGGTCGGCGCGGTCTCGGGATGGGGGCGCTTCCACTGGGCGAATTTCAGGCGGATGCCCTTCATCTTGGCTTCCGGCGAGAAATAGGACGGCCACTGCCAGACCGCGATCGCCAGATGGATGCGGGTGGCCTGGGCGGCGACCCCCATCATCTCGCTGCCGCGCCACGCCACCGGGCGGACATAGGCGTCGCCGAAGCCGGCCGCCTTCAGCGTCTCGTTGGTGGCTTCGTCGATCTCGGCCAGCGAATAGGGGATCTCGAAGCCCAGCAGGCGGCCCGAGTCGATCAGGCGCTGGCTGTGCTCGGTCAGCTTGAAGACCTTGCCGCCATAGGCCCGCTCGCCCTCGAACACGCACGAGGCGTAGTGCAAGGCGTGGCTGAGTACATGCAGCTTGGCGTCCCGCCACGGGATCAGCTTGCCGTCGTACCAGATGACGCCGTCGCGGTCGTCGAACGGAATGACTGCCATGGCGGGTAACTCCCCCTTCGGATCGTTGCGATAGACGTTGCATCAGGTAGCATTTCCGGTGCATATAAGTCAACATGACTGACGTAAAAACGGTGAACCCGCTGTTCCTGCGCGAGGAGGAGCTGCGGCAGGGGATCGAACTCCTGTTCTTCGCCTATCGCGACTTCACCGGCGAGCCCGACGGGCTGCTGGCCGGGATGGAGTTGGGGCGCGCCCATCACCGGGTGATCTATTTCGTCGGCCGCCACCCCGGCATCACGGTCAGCGAGTTGTTGGGCATCCTGCGCATCACCAAGCAAAGCCTGTCGCGCGTTCTGGGCCAGTTGGTCGCCGAGGGCTATGTCGCCCAGCGCCCCGGCGAGCGCGACCGCCGCCAGCGCCTGTTGGAACTGGGCCCCAAGGGCATCGAACTCGAACGCCTGCTGACCGAGCGCCAGCGCGCCCGCATCGCTGGCGCCTATCGCGAGGCCGGCGCCGAGGCGGTCGAGGGCTTCCGCAAGGTGATGCTGGGCCTGATCGACGAGCCGGACCGCACGCGCTTTTCGCCGCGCGGCCCGTCGCGCCGCGCGCCTTGAGCCGGCCATGGTCGAACGTCCGCACATCCTGGTGGTGGACGACGATCGGCGGCTGCGCGAGCTTTTGCGCAAGTACCTGAGCGACAACGATTACGCGGTCAGCGTGGCCGCCGACGCCGCCGAGGCGCGCCAGACCCTGGCCGGGCTGTCCTTCGACCTGATCGTGCTCGACGTCATGATGCCGGGCGAGAACGGCCTGGACCTGACCCGCAGCCTGCGCCGCGTCAATCCCGTGCCGATCCTGCTGCTGACCGCCATGACCGAGCCCGAGGACCGCATCCGCGGCCTGGAAAGCGGCGCCGACGACTATTTGCCCAAGCCCTTCGAGCCGCGCGAATTGCTGCTGCGCATCGCCAGCATCCTGCGCCGCGTGCAGCGCGAGCCCGAGCCCGAGGCGGCGCGGCTGTTGCGCTTCGGCGCCTTCGAATACGACGTGGCGCGCGGCGAATTGCGCCACGGCGACCAGCCGGTCCATCTGACCTCGGCGGAAAGCGCGCTGCTGGCCGTGCTGGCCCAGGCGCCCGATCAGATCCTGTCGCGCGAGGAACTGGCCAGCCGCACCGGCGCGAGCGGCAATCCGCGCACCGTCGACGTGCAGATCACCCGGCTGCGCAAGAAGATGGAGGACGATTCCCGCCTGCCCCGCCATGTCCAGACCGTGCGCGGGCGCGGCTACCTGCTACGGCCCGACTGAGATGGCCGGCCGCTGGTCGATCAAGCGCGTCCTGCCCCGCAGCCTGCTTGGCCGCTCGCTGCTGATCATCGTCACGCCGCTGATCCTGTTGCAGGTGCTGTCGACCTACATCTTCTACACCAATCACTGGGAGACCCTATCGCGGCGCCTGGCCGAGGGGCTGGCCGGCGATGTGGCCGTGGTGGTCGAACTGCTGCGCGTCGCCCCCGGCCCGGTCGAGCGGGCGCGCGTGCTGTACGTCGCCGAGCGGGCGCTGACCCTGGGGGTGGCGCTGGATTTCGGCGCCATCCTGCCCAACGCGCCCGAGCGGCCCGGCGATCAGGCGACCGCGACCCTGGCCACCGCGCTGGAGGAGCGCCTGGGCCAACCCTTCGACATCAAACTGGTCGGCAGCGAGCGCGAGATCGTGGTGCGGGTCCAGCTTCCCGATGGCGTGTTGAGCGTCACCGCGTCGCGCAAGCGCCTGTTCTCGTCGACCACCTACATTTTCGTGCTGTGGATGCTGGGCATGTCGCTGGTGCTGATCGGCGTGGCCACCGTGTTCATGCGCAACCAGGTGCGCTCGGTGCGCAGGCTGGCCGCCGCCGCCGACAGCTTTGGCAAGGGCCACGACGTTCCCGACTTCAAGCCCGAAGGCGCCGCCGAGGTGCGCCGCGCCGCCATCGCCTTCAACATGATGCGCGACCGCATCCGCCGCCAGATCGCCCAGCGCACCGAGATGCTGGCCGGCGTTTCGCACGATTTGCGCACCCCCCTGACCCGCATGAAGCTGCAACTCGCCATGATGGGCGAGGCCGACGGCGTCGCCGACCTGCAAGAGGACGTCGCCGAGATGGAGCGCATGGTCGAGGGCTATCTGTCCTTCGCCCGCGGCGAGGGTGGCGAAGCCGCCATTCCCACCGATCTGGTCGCCCTGCTGGAGGAGCGCGTCGCCGGCTTCCGCCGCCAAGGCGCCGCCATCGACCTGCATTGCGAGGAGGGCCTGTCGCTGCCGCTGCGCCCGCAAGCCATGGGGCGCTGCCTGGACAACCTGATCGGCAACGCGGTGCGCTACGCGGGCCATGTCGCGCTGCGCGCCGGGCGGCGGGTCGACGGGGTCGAGATCACCGTCGACGATGATGGGCCGGGCATCCCCCTCGACCGCCGCGAGGACGTCTTCAAGGCCTTCGTCCGCCTGGAAACCTCGCGCAATCGCCAGACCGGCGGCGTCGGGCTGGGCCTGACCATCGCCCGCGACATCGTGCGCGGCCATGGCGGCGACGTCACCCTGGAGGACAGCCCGTGGGGCGGTCTGCGGGTACGCCTGCGACTCCCTTTATGACGGAAGTTTAATCACCCCGCCATTGCGCCTTCGGCCGCGCTGTGCTTACCATATCTTGTGCGGGGGCACACCAGATGACAGGGGGAAACAACGATGGACGAGATCGATTGCGCCGCGGAGCGGATCGAGAATTTCAACTCTTCGGCACTGCAGGCGGTGCTCAGCCGCATGAGCCAGGCACCATCCAACGGCATCTGCCGCTCGTGCGGCGCCCAGATCGAAGCCGAACGTCTGGCGGCGAATCCGCGCGCCCGGAATTGTTGCGAATGCGCCGCCGAGGAAGAGGAAATGGCCCGCCGCGCCAAGCTTTGCGGGCCGCGCTGACCACGAGCCCGTCCCGGCGGGGGCGAGGGGCGCCGCCCCTCGCGCCGGATCAACGCAGCGACGCCTCGATGTTGCCGCCATCCACCGACAGGGCGGCGGCGGTGGTCTTTTGGGCGCAGGCCAGGAACACGAAGGCCTGCGCCACGTCGTCGGCGGTGACTTCGCGGCCCAGCAGGTTGCCGGCCATGTAGTCCTTCTCGGTCACGCCGCGCGCCTTCGAGCGTTCGGCGATCATCTCGGGGGTCAGCAGGCCGGTGCGGATGCGGTCGGCGTTGACCGCGTTGGCGCGGATGCCGTCGCGGCCGTGATCGAGCGCGTATTGCCGCACCAAAAACAGGGTGGCCGCCTTGGGCAGGCCGTAGGGGCCGAAATTCTTGCCCGGATTGACCGCCTGCTTCGAGGTGTTGAACAGCAGGCAGCCGCCGAAGCCCTGGGCCCGCATCACCGCGACGCCGCGGGCCGCCACCGCCTGATGGGCGAAGAAGTTCAGCTCGAAGGATTTGCGCAGGGTCTCGTCCGAGACCTCGCCGATCCGCCCCTGCCAAGCCGCGCCGGCATTCGAGACCACCACGTCGACGCCGCCGAACACCTCGCACATGCGGACGAACGCCGCGTCGACCGAGGCGGT
>JADFZP010000252.1:5026-5487 GCA_015232485.1 Alphaproteobacteria bacterium | reverse complement strand
GCGAAGCTCGGCGAAACCATGATCCACGACGCCGGTACCGTTCGGAAAAAACTGAACTATGCGCTGCTGGTGCTGCTCCAGCCAGCCGACGCTCGCGGGGAGCGGAGCGTGAAGAGCGATACCGCCAAATGGCGGGCGAATTGGCTCTCCACCTTCGACGCCGAATTGGACGCCGAGTTCCTGCCCTTCTTCTTTCGCCGCGTCATGGGCGATCTCACCGCCGAGGCCGACTGGGGCGCTTTCCTGCTGGGCCAGGCCGAAGCGGCTCTCGAAAGGGCGTTCGAGGGCAGCGCGACCACCTCCTCGCCCACGCGCTGGCGAGAGCGCACGTCGGCCTGGGCGGCGTTCTTCGGCGGGGTCGGCCGCGATGCGCCGCATCTCTTGCCCCCCAAATCACAATCCTCGTCCGAACCGGACGGCGTCGAAGGGAGCGCAGCATGACCGAACAACAGCCACTCATC
>JADFZP010000252.1:0-4983 GCA_015232485.1 Alphaproteobacteria bacterium | reverse complement strand
GAATCTCGGAATGATCGCCAGTCTGAAGCGCCTCGATCCCGCCGCGCCGGTTGAAGGCGCGTTCTGGAAACTGTTCGTCACGCTTCCGGAAAAGACCCAGTTTCTCGGCGGCCGTGATCGCGCGCAGTTCGGGTGGGCGCTGATCGCCAAGGGCATCGCGATCATGGCGCCGAAAGCCCATGACGGAATGGTTTCCGTGGGAACGGCCCTGGCGCGGGAGGGCTATTCGGAACTGCGGCTCTCGCGCTTCCTCGACACTCCCACCGAGGGAATCGGTGACGAGGTGATCGGGATCGCACGCTTCATGGCCGCTCGCGCGGCCCCTTTCCGCTGGCACGACCTGGCACGAATCGTGTTGTTCGCGGCCGATGACGACCACGGCAAGCATGTCCGGGTCCGCGTTGCTAGGGATTATTACCGCACTCTCCACGCCCTCAAGAAGTGAAGGAGCGATCATGCTCAAGATGCCCACGATCGAAATCAGCATCATCAACGGCTTTTCGGGTGTCCTGCTCAATCGAGACATGAATGGCCTCGCCAAGCGTCTCGATTTTGGCAACACCACCCGCGTCCGCGTGTCCAGCCAGTGCATCAAGCGGCATTGGCGCGTCACGGGCAGCCCACACGCGCTGAAGGCGGTCGGCGATACCTCGATCCGCTCGAAGGACACCTTCGGCCGCGAAATCGCGCTGCCCCTGATTGGGGAGGGGCTTCCCGAGGAAGCGGTGATTGGCGTGCTGCTGTCCTTTCAGGACGCCCTCTTCGACTCCGACAAGGAGGAGAAGAAGAAGTCCAAAGCCGACCGGCGCCGCGCGATCCGCGAAAGCGGGGCCGATCCGATCGAGTTGCTGCGCCGCAAAGAACTGGTGATCCTCGGACAACCGGAAATTCGCTGGATGCGCGATCAGACCCGCGAGATGGTCGCGAAAGCCGTCGAAGCGGCGGAGCGGGACAAGGCCGAACTGGATCTCGACGCGCTGTTCGCCGAAGCCGAAGCGTTCATGAAGGACAACAAAGCGAACATGCGGGCGATGAAAAACGCCGCCGGCCTCGATGTCGCGCTGTTCGGGCGCATGGTGGCGGGCGACATCGAGGCGCGGGTGGACGCGGCCGTGCATGTGGCGCACGCCTTCACCGTCTCGAAGCCCCAGGTCAACAGCGACTTCTTCACCGCCGTCGACGACCTGATGACCGGAACGGATTCGGGCGGCGCGGGTCACATGAACACGACCGAACTGACCTCCGGCTATTTCTACCACTACACGGTGATCGACGTGCCCCTGCTGGTGTCGAACATCGACGGCTGCGCTCCGGGAGACTGGGAGCGCGCGGCGCCGGAAAGCCTCGACATGGCGCGCAAGGTGATCGAGAGCCTGATCCACATGGCGGCGACCGTCAGCCCCGGCGCCAAGAAGGGCAGCACGGCGCCCTACGCCTCGGCCGATCTCGTCTACGTCCAGGTGGGCGATCGGCTCCCGATGACGCTCGCCAACGCCTTCCGCAGGCCGGTGGCGGACGAATTGGACGCGGTCCAGGACGCCATGACCAACTACATCACGCGCAAGGACGCGCAGATGGGGATTGATGCCGGCGATTACAGCCGCTGGATCGCGTCGATCTCCGACCGTCCGGCGCCGCCGCACGCCAAAGCCGCCTCGGTGCCGGCTCTCGCGGCGGGGGTCGCGGCTGCGGCGATCCCGACCAGGGAGGTGTGTGATGCCTGAGCGGCAATTTCTGCTGCTGGGCATCGAAGGACCGTTGATGTCGTTCGGGGGGGTGGTGGTCGATGAACTCGGCCCCACCCGCATCTTCCCGACGTTGTCGGCGATCACCGGAATGCTCGGCAACGCGCTCGGCTGGCAGCACTGGGATGGGCTCAAACTGCAAAGGCTGCAAAGTCGTTTGAGCCTCGCCTGCCGCCTCGACCGATCCGGACGGGTGCTCACCGATTTCCAAACCACGAGCCACGACCGGGACGAAGCGGCGTGGACCACGCGGGGCATCCCAGTGAGCCGCAAGGCGACCAACGGGCCGACGATCCGGAACCGGCAATACCTCGCCGACGCGGCCTTTACGGTGGCGGTCACGCTGGCCCCATCCGAAGAGGACGGACAGCCGACGTTGATCGATCTCGCGGCGGCTTTGGAGCGCCCCGCCCGGCCGCTGTTCTTCGGACGGAAGGGCTGTTTCCCGGCGGAGCCGATCGGGCGCGGCATCGTGGTTGGCGAGACGTTTCGCGCGGTGCTGCTCCGCGATGCGCCGTTTGGCTTGACCCGGCTGTGGCTGCCGGACGGCGAGCCGGACGCCGCCGATGGGCAGCCGATGACCGTGGCCGATCTGCGCGACTGGCCGTGCAACGTGATGGCGGGCTCGCGCGTGGTGCGTGAACTGCTGATCGAACATCGGCGTGACGCCGGGTGAAGGAGGAAAAATGCCTCTGACGATGATCAAGACGATCCTGGATCGTCGCGCCTTGGCGCATTGGTGCCTGGGCGTCGGCCTGGCGGACGCCGATCTCGGCTACCAGGTGCATAGCCTGTTCGCCGCCGCCTTCGGCGAAGCGATGCCGCGCCCGTTCTCGATCCGCATGGATGAAGCGGCCAAGCACGGGGGGCACTTGCCCGTCATGGGCTACAGCCAGGCGACCAGCGACGATCTGACGCGGCTGATCGCGGAAACGGCCGAGCCCGATGTGGCCGCCGCCTTCGCGAACGGCCTCTATGGTAAGGCGATGCCGGCGGATTGGACCGCCGGGCAGATGTTCGGGTTCGAGATAAGGATGGTGCCGACGCGCCGCTCCGCGCAGAAGATCGGCGTTCGCGACGACGGTCGGCCGAAAAGGGAGCGCACCGAACGCGATGCCTTCCTCTCCGCCGTCAGCCATCATGGTCCGGGCGTGGCGATCGAGCGGGCCGCCGTGTATGCCGAATGGCTCAAGGAGCGGCTGGCCAGCGCCGCGAATCTGATCGATTTCGACATGAAGGGCTTTCGACTGCAAAATCTCACGCGTCGGAATGGCGCCCGCAGCCTGCATGGCGCCCGCCTGCCCGACGTGCTGTGCGGGGGGCGGATACAGGTCGGCGACCCGACCGCATTCTCGGCGATATTGGCGGGTGGCATCGGCCATCATCGCGGCTTCGGGTACGGGATGCTTCTGCTGCGGCCGGCGTAGGGCCACCCGTTCGGCGGGAAGTGACAATAGGAATTTCGGGTCGCGTTCTTTAACATTGTGTGTGCATTTAATGGTTTGTGCGGCAGAGGTTCCCCCGTGTACGCGGGGATAGACCCGCGCCTCGTTTTCCGACTGATGACCGGCGCCAGGTTCCCCCGTGTACGCGGGGATAGACCCTACAGCGTGACCGAGATCGCCGCCCGCGCCGGGGTTCCCCCGTGTACGCGGGGATAGACCCGAGACGCCGACCGAGGCCGAAGCACGGCTCGCGGTTCCCCCGTGTACGCGGGGATAGACCCGACCTCAGACGCCGACGCCGTGAGCGCCTGCGGGTTCCCCCGTGTACGCGGGGATAGACCCAGCACGTGGTTCCGCGACCAAGAGCACGTGGAGGTTCCCCCGTGTACGCGGGGATCGACCCACTGCTTCTCTATTGTCGAGGGCGGCGGCCGGGAATTCCCCGCGTGCGCGGGGATAGACCCATCCCGTGACCGACCCCACCGCCGCGTCCAGGGTTTTCCCGTGTACGCGGGGATCGACCCGGTTCGCGCCGATTTCGTGAGCAAAACTGCAAGGTTCCCCCGCGTGCGCGGGGATCGACCCCCGGATAGGTGCTGACTCCCATCCGCTTATGTGGGTTCCCCCGTGTAACGCGGGGATCGACTCAGCGAGGACCGGCTGGTCCAGGCGACCCTGGCGGTTCCCCCGTGTACGCGGGATCGACGTTTGGGTATGGCATTTCGCCAAATCTCGGACACAAACGGCTTTGTGTGTACCGCGCCGGACACAAAGTTGCATTGCCTTGAGACGGGGGTAGGAAGGAGGTGACACCGCCCACTCGATGGCGAGCGAGGAACAAATGCGAAATGTCACGACCGAGCCGTTCGCCGCGCACGACTTGCGGGGCTGCATCGTCGAAAAGGTGATCGCCGATGAAAGCCCCCTCCGAGCGGCCTACAAGGTCACAACCCCCCGCCGCAAGGTCTTCTGGCTGCACCGCAACCAGCCAAATCCCCACATGCTGTTTCCGATCGCCGATCAGGGCCTTGTGGTCAACCCCAAGATCGGCGGATACGCTTGGTTCAGCGACAGGGACGGGCGGCTCCGCCCGGCCCGGTGAGCCATGAGCCTCGTCCTGGAAAACATGATCGGCACCCTCGAATCGACCGGCGACTTCCGGGTCTTGCGGCGGTTCGACCGGCCCGAGACGTACAACGAGGAGGATCAAAGCCCCACGCTGCTGGGCGTCGTCGTCGATGTCGAGACCACCGGCCTCGATGCGGCCTCCTGCGGGCTGCTTGAGGTGGCCATCGTTCCCTTCACCTTCTGCCGCGAGACGGGCCGGATCTTCCGCGTACTGCCCGCCTATTCCGCATTGCACGATCCGGGCATGCCGATCCCCGAGGCCGTGACGCTGCTGACCGGAATCACCGATGACATGGTGAAGGGGCAGGGGGCCGATCCGGAGGCGGTCCAGGCGATCGTCAAGGACGCCGCCATCGTGATTGCGCACCACGCCGCATTCGACCGTCCGGTGCTGGAGAGATATTTTCCTATCTTCGCGACCAAGGCGTGGGCGTGTTCCTGTACCCAAATTGATTGGCGGGCGGAAGGGTATGGCACGGAAAAGTTGGAATTGCTGGCGTATAAACACCGACTTTGGTACGTCGCCCACCGCGCCGACGACGACTGCCGTCTGGTTATTGAGCTACTAAGTCGCACATTGCCACGTTCATCCAAGCTGGCCCTGCTCGCTTTGCTGCAAGCGGCCCGTCGCCCAACTTGGCGAATTGTTGCCGTGGATGCCCCAT
>JADFZP010000251.1 GCA_015232485.1 Alphaproteobacteria bacterium | reverse complement strand
CCCCATTCGGTCGGCATGTCGGCGGTGTCGAAGACGTCCTTGACGCCGACCGGCACGCCATGCAGCGGACCCAGCGGCTGACCCGACCGCCGCGCCAGATCGGCGTCGCGGGCCTGCGCGATGGCCTGTTCCGGCTCGATCCAGGCCCAGGCGCGCAGATCGCCGTCCAACTCGGCGACCCGGTCGAGGCAGGCGCGGACCAGTTCCTCCGAGCCGAGCTGGCCGCCCGCGATGGCGCGGGCGGCGGCGGTGGCGGTGAGCGATGCGGGATTCTTCATGGCCTCAGCTCCCGTAAATATAGGCTGGTAGCCATAGCGCGATCTGCGGCCACACGTACAGCATCACCATCGAAAAGATGACGATGCCAAGGAAGGGCATCACGCCGGCGAAAATCTGGGTCAGTCGCACATGGGGCGGCGCCACGCCCTTCAGGTAATAGGCCGCCATGGCCATCGGCGGCGTCAAGAACGAGGTTTGCAGATTGAGCGCCACCAGGATGCCGAACAGCAAGGGGTCGATGCCGTAATTGTCGAGCATCGGCAGAAAGATCGGCACGAAGATGATGATGATCTCGGTCCATTCCAACGGCCAGCCGAGCAGGAAGATGATGCTCTGCGCCATGATCAGGAACATCACCGGCGACAAGTCGAGGCCGATCACGAATTCCTCGATCAGATCGTGGCTGCCAAGATAGGAAAAGATCGAGGCGAAGGTCCACGAGCCGATGAACAGATAGCAGACCATCGCCGTGGTCCGAGCGGTCAGGAACACCGCCTCCTTCAGCCGCTCCCACGTTAGCGCGCGGTAGGCGGCGGCCAGCGCCAGCCCGCCGATCGCCCCGATCGCCGCCGCCTCGGACGGCGTCGCCAGCCCGAACAGGATCGCCCCCAGCACCGACAGGATCAGCGCGGCCAGCGGCAGCGCCGAGGTCGCCACCGCCCACAGGATGGTGGCGGTCGAGCCGATCACCAATTCGGGGGGCGGCTTGGGCGCCAGCTTCGGATTGAGCAGCGCGCGCCCCACCACATAGGTCATGTAGAGCCCGGCCAGCATGAAGCCGGGCAGCAGCGCCCCGGCATACAGCTTGACCACCGAGATGCCCGCCGCCGCCGCGTACAGGATCAGCATGATCGAGGGCGGAATCAGGATGCCCAGGCAGCCGCCCGCGCAGATCACCCCCGCCGAGAAGCGGGTGTCGTAGCCGGCCTTCAGCATGACCGGAAAGGCCAGCAGGCCCATCAGCGTGACCACCGCGCCAACGATCCCCGTCGCCGTGGCGAACAGCGCGCAGGTGGCCAGCGCCGCCACCGCCATCGAGGCGGGAATGCCGCGCGCCGCGATGTGCAGGCTGTGAAACAGACGCTCGATGATGTTGGCCCGCTCGACGACATATCCCATGAACAGGAACAGCGGCACCGCGACCAGCACCTCGTTGGCCATCACGTCGTAGGTGTTCTGGACCAGCAGAAAGAAGATGCGGTCGCCCATCGCGTAGTAGCCAAAGATCACCCCCATCGCCATCAGTGTGAAGGCCACCGGAAATCCCAGCAGGATGACGAAGATGAACAGCCCCATCATCATGAGGCCGACCTGGGGATCGGTCATGCGCGGTCCCCTTCGGCCTTTCGATGTTGTTCGACGATGACCGTCTCCAGTTCCTCGACATCGTGCAGCCGCCGCGACCACGCGCCGTCGCGCAGGCAGCGGACGCAGCGCGCCAACTCGGCCAGTCCTTGCAGCAACAGCAGCACGCCGGCCACCGGGATCAGCATCTTCAAGGGATAGACCGGGATGCCGGCCGGGCTGTTGACGCTGACCTCCTTGAAGGTCCAGGCCATCTTGGCGAAGATCCAGCCGGAATAGATCAGGGCCAGGATGCCGGGGAAATAGAAGATCAGGTACAGCACGAAGTCCAACCCGGCCTGGACGCGGGTCGGCATCAGACGGTACAGCACGTCGCCGCGCACATGGCCGTCGCGGGCCAGGGCGTAGGGGCCGGCCATCAAGAACATCGCCCCGTACATGATGTAGCTCATGTCGTAGGCCCACGAGGTCGGGTCGCGCAGGGCGTAGCGCACGAACACCTCGTAGCCGATGCCGAAGGCCAGCACGATGATGCACCAGCCGAAGGCCTTGCCCATCCACATGCTCAACGTTTCGACGAAATGGATGATCGCCAGCATGCGGGGCCCCCCGATGGTCCGAGAAAGAAAGGGGAGGCGCGGACCGCGCCTCCCGCGCGCCGTCAGCCGAGCTTGCCGTGGAAGTGCTCGTAGGCCAGTTCCTGGTCCTGGCGGTTCATCAGGTCGTAGAACACCACGCGCTTGACCCAGGCGCGCTGGCTTTCAACGCATTTCTTGAAGAACGGGTCCTGCGTCAAGGTGGGCAGGATCTTGTCCCAGGCGTCGAGCTGGGCCTGAAGGATGGATTTCGGCGTGCGGACCACCGAGACCCGGTCGGTCTCGATCAGCGCCTGCAAGTCCTTCGAGTAGTTGTCCTGCGCCTTCCACGACATGTCGGCCGAGGCGGCCTCGGCCGAGTGGCGGATGATCGCCTTCTGCTCGTCGGCCAACGTGTTGAACTTGGTCTTGTTGAAAATGATCTCGAAGGCCTCCATCGGCTGGTGATAGCTGCCCATCATGTAGACCTTGGCGACATCCTGCGCGCCAAAGCGGCGGTCCGAGGTGGGGTTGTTGTATTCGAACGCGTCGATCACGCCGCGGTCCATGGCCGGGATGATCTCGCCGCCGGGAAGCTGGGTGACGGCGGCGCCCATCGCCTGCATCAGGTCGGCGGCCAAGCCCACCGTGCGGTATTTCAGGCCCCGGAAACGTTCGGCGCTTTCCACCGGCTGCTTGAACCAGCCAAGCGGCTGGGTGGGCATCGGGCCGGACAGGAAGCCTGCGATGTTCAGCCCCAGAACCTTGTCCATCAACTCGGTGTACAGCGCCTCGCCGCCGCCGTAATAGTACCAGCCCAGCATCTGGTTGGCGTCCCAACCCCAGGCCGGTGCGCTGCCGAACAGCGAGGCCGCCTTGTGCTTGCCGTACCAATAGGCCGCCACGGTGTGACCGCCGTCGAGAACGCCGGAATGCACCGCGTCGTGCAGGCTGAACGGCTTGACCACCGAACCGCCCAGCAGGTAGTCGAGCTTCAGGCGACCCCCCGCCATGTCGTTGACCCGCTTGATGAAATCCTCGGCGAACTCGTTGAAGATGTCCTTGGCGCCCCAGGCACCCTGGACCTTGAGGGTGACCGTCTGGGCGCGCGAGACGTTGGGCATCGCCACCATCGCGGCGGCGCCGGCGGCCGTGCCGGCGGCGGCGGTCAGAAACCGGCGGCGCGATTTGCCTTTGTCCAATTTTGCTGCCATGCGTCTTGTCTCCCGATCAAACGCCCGCGGGTGGGGATAAGCGGGGCGTCATGCGGATGAGTTGGCGATGGCGGCCCCCGGCCGATCGGGCAATGGGGACCGCCTACGCCGTGCCGTCGCAGGTGGGCGCGACGGCCCATTCCAGCGACGTTTCCTCCCGTGTGATCGAGACTAGCGAGGGAATGCGTCCGCGCCCATACGGCGGGAGGTGGTAGGCGGGAGGGGATAAGGCGAGTATCCCATGCGCGAAAGCAAAAACAGGCCGCAGCCTCGCGGCTGCGGCCCCCTTGCCGCTTCCGGGTCCCCAAGGGTCCCCATCCCGGTCGCGGTGACGGAAAACTATCCGAACGGCGTCTGACGATCTATCAGGTGAACACTGTATTTTTGGCAGGACGCCGCGCCAACGAAAAAGCCGCAACCTTGCGGCTGCGGCTTTATCTCATCCGGGAACCCCGTATCCCCCTCCCGAACGATGCGTCACCCTATCGCGGCTTGGGGCGGCGCGCCATCGGGTGAAGGCTGTATTTTCGTCAGGTTGGACAGAATCTCGCGGTCGGACTTCTTGATGTGCTCGACCAGCCAGTCGCGCACGAACTGGGCGGTTTCCGACCCGACGGCCAGCGGGTTGTCGCGCAGATCGGCCTTGAAGCGGCGAATCCAGGCGCGGTACAGGTCGTGCTTGGCCTGGTGGTCCTCCAGCTCGGGATAGCCCCAGGCGCGCATCATCTGTTCTTCGGCGGCGAAGTGGAACTGGGCGTAGCTTTCCAACGCCGCCACGGCGCGGAACACCTCGCGCCGTCCGTCGTCGCGCTCCATGGCGCACAGCAGGTCGTCGACCAGCCGGAACAGGTATTTGTGATGCTCGTCGATGCGGTCGATGCCGACGCTGCAATCATCGGTCCAGCCGGGCACGTTTTCGTCGGTGGCCAGGATACGCTCGCGCGGGTCGATCAGGTTGTCGTCGAGCACCGTCTTGATGCGGACGATCTCGGGCAGCGCGGTCTGGAAGGCCGCCACCAGCGTGGGATCGAAGTGCTGGCCGGCCTGCTCGCCGATCAGCGCCGCCGCCTTCTCGACCGTCCAGGCGGCCTTGTAGGGGCGTTCGGTGGTCAGCGCGTCGAACACGTCGGCGATGGCGCAGATGCGGCCCCACAGCGGGATGGCCTCGCCGGCCATGCCGGCCGGGTAGCCGGTGCCGTCCCATTTCTCGTGGTGGGTGCCGGCGATGATGCGGGCCTGTTCGACCAGCGGATCGTCGCCTTGCAGCATTTCGGCGCCGACCGCCGCGTGGCCCTTGATGATGTCGAACTCTTCGGGCGTCAGGCGGCCGTTCTTGAGAAGAACCGCGTCGGGAATCACCAGCTTGCCGATATCGTGGAGCGTGGCCGCCGTGCGCAGCAGATCCCGGTCCTCGGCGCTCAGGCCGATGACCCGCCCGATCAGGGTGCAGTACTGGGCGACCCGCTGGACATGCATGCCGGTGCCGGGGTCGCGCCGCTCGGCGGTCTCGCCCAGGCGGGTGAGCATCTCCATGCGGGTTTCCTGGATTTCCAGCCGCTTGAGGTCGAGCGCCGTTTCCAAGATCACCTTGGCGACCACCTCGGACAGCGTCTCGGCCAACTCCTGCACGAACTGGACCTCGGCCGGCTCGGGTTCGTGATCGGCCGGCGGAAACAGCAGCAGCACGCCCAGCAGGCGATCCTCGGCCAGCAGCGGCAGGACGTAGCGGCCCGCCGCGACCTCGGAATCGCCCGCCAGGACGGCTTCCTCGATGGCGCTTAGGCCGCGACGCAGTAGGGCGACCTCGTCATCCGAAACGCCCAGCCGGCTGCCCAGCGAATAGTCGCCGGACGAGGTCCGCAGGAACAGGCAGGCCGCCGGTCTGAGCGCCAGCCAGGGCACCATGTCGACCACGTCGAGCAGCACCTGCAGGTGTTCGGCCAGATTGCGGCTGGTCAGGCTGGTCGACAGCAGCGCGTTGAGCACCGCCTTGCCCTCGAGGGCGCGAACCATCGCCTCCTCGCCCTGACGCCGGATGTCGGCCTCGCGATCGGCCCGCTCGCGCTCGCGCTCGAATCCATTCTCGAGCCGCGCCCGCTCGATCAGGCGCGCCACGCGGGCGCGCAGCACGGCCGGCGGCGTCGGCAGGGCGACGAAATCGGCGGCGCCGG
>JADFZP010000250.1 GCA_015232485.1 Alphaproteobacteria bacterium | reverse complement strand
CATTGACTCGGGCCGTCCATCCGTCGCCAATGACGCCATGAGCTTCGCGGTCCTCGCTTTGCGGCTGGCCCGGCGCGACCTCGCGGGGGCGCTGGGCGGCTTTTGGATTCTGATCGCCGGCATCGCGAAGGGTCGGATCATCGGCCTGCCCAAACTGGGCTGGGAAACCGCCCCCGGCGACCCCGACGCCGAGTCGGATGGCCTGGAAGTCGCGTGATGGTGATGGCCATCACTTCCTTGCGTTGAAATCACGCGCATCCTGTCCTTGAAGAACACCGAGGCGAACGCCATGGAACGCGATCCGGTCGTACAATCGGGCCTGTCAAAAAAGGACGTCTTCGCGCTGGCCGAGCGCGTGGCCGACGAGTTGGGCTACCGGCCGGGCGGCGATCTGGTCGCGGCCCTGGACAAGCTGGGCGGCACGCTGGTCTATCGGGATTTCTGGTCCAGCACCGGCGAGAAGGACCCCCGCTCGGGCTCGATCGAGATCGACGGCTACAACGATTTCCGGGTGTTCGTGGCGAACGACACCGCGCCGACGCGCGACCGCTTCACGATCGCCCATGAGATCGGGCACTACGTCTTGCATTACCTTTGGCATATGGAGTCGACGGGTACGGCGCCGGGGCCGGCCTGGGCCAGCCGCTATGGCAACACGCGCGTCGAATGGGAGGCGAACTGGTTCGCCGCCGCCTTCCTGATGCCCGCCGGACCGTTCACCGAGGCGGTGGAACGCGGCGGCGGAGGCATCGAAGGCGCGGCTCGCGCCTTCGGGGTCTCGGCCCTGGCGGCGCGGCTGCGCGCCGAGGGGCTTGGACTCACCGAACCGGCGAGCGGGACAGACTCTTGATGCGGCCACGCGGGCGACCGGATTTTTCGGCGATCTCGCGATCTTGGGCTTCGATGATGGCGCGGGCGGTATCATCGACATCCAGCCCGTCCAGATCGGCCTGGGGAACGCGGCGGTTGGAACTGCGCGAGCCGTCGTCATACAGCACGTCGAACATCAGGAACTCGGCTTTCGGGTTCGCCTTCGGTTTGCGAGCCATCGGGATATCTCCGTCGAAAATGGGAAAGATTCAGTCTCGTTCAGATGGGCGAGGCGCGACCCGCCGCCAAGACGGCCGGGGCGCCACCCCCCTCGGCCGCACGCCAGAGATACCAGGCGGCAACCGAACGGTGGGGTCGCCAGGCTTCGGCCGCCGAATGCAAGGCGCGCCGGGTCGGCATGGCGGGCAGGCCGAACAGGGCGGCATAGCCGGCCTTGACGCCGAGATCGTCGAGCGGAAAGACGTCGAGCCGGCCCAGCGTGAAGATCAGCAACATCTCGACCGTCCAGCGGCCGACGCCCCGGATGGTCACCAGACGGCGCACGATCTCGTCGTCGTCCAGCGTCTCGGCCTCGGCGCGGCCGGGCACCACGCCCTGGGTGGTCTTCAGCGCGACGTCGCGGATGGCCGCGATCTTGTTGCGCGACAGGCCGACGGCGCGCAGGGCGTCTTCGTCGGTCGCCAGAATGTCTTGGGGCGCGGGGAACGGACTTGGGTCGTATAGGGCGAGCAGCCGGCCAAGGATGGCCGCCGCCGCGCGCCCGTGAATCTGTTGATAGGTGATGGCCCGCACCAGGCTCTCATAGGGCGGGCGGTCCCAGGCTGGTGACAGGGCGCAGGGCCCCGCCTGGGCGATCACCGCCGCGAAGGCCGGTTCGCGTTCGTTCAGTCTCGCCGTCGCCTCGCCGAGCCGTGCTTGAAAATCCGCCGTATGCGCCATCGGCGGGACCATGGCACATCGACGCCCGGACGGCCAGCGTTCATACCGGCCGTGGCACCAGATGCCGCTTGCCCGGCCCGATCAGGTCGGCGCGGCCCATTTGTTTCAAGGCGTCGCGCAGGACCGGCCAGTTCTCGGGATCGTGCCAGCGCAGAAACGCCTTGTGCAGGCGGCGCCGCTTGAGACCCTTGGCCGAGAACACCGTGGGGCCGTCGCGCCGCACCGGCCGCATCGGGTCGCGGCCGGAATGCCACATCGCGGTGGCCAGCGACATCGGCGAGGGCAGGAAGGTCTGCACCTGATCCAGCTTCAGCCCGTTGGCCTTCAGCCACAAGGCGAGGTTCAGCATGTCCAGATCGGTGGTGCCAGGATGGGCGGCGATGAAATAGGGGATCAACTGAAGCTTGTCGCCCGACCGTCGCGCCGCCTGGGCGAACAGGTCGCGGAAGCGTTCATAGGCGCCGATCGCCGGCTTGGTCATGTGGGCGAGCGGGCCGGGCTCGCTGTGCTCCGGCGCGATCTTCAGCCGCCCGCCGACGTGGTGGGCGGCCAGTTCGTCGATATAGGCCGGGCTGCGCAGCGCCAGATCGTGGCGCACCCCCGAGGCGACGAACACCCGCTGGACTCCGCGAACGGCGCGCGCCTTGCGGTACAGCGCGATCAGCGGCTGGTGATCGGTGCCGAGATTGCGGCAGATCTCGGGGTACAGGCAGGACGGGCGGCGGCACACCGCCTCGATTTCGGGATCGCGGCAGCCCAGCCGCCACATATTGGCGGTGGGGCCGCCCAAATCGGAGATCACCCCGGTGAAGCCGCGCGTGCGGTCGCGAATCGCTTCGATCTCGCGCAGGATCGAGCCTTCCGAGCGGCTTTGCACGATGCGCCCCTCGTGCTCGGTGATCGAGCAGAAGGTGCAGCCGCCGAAGCAGCCGCGCATGATCGCCACCGAAAAGCGGATCATCTCCCAGGCGGGGATGCGCGCCTCGCCATGCGACGGGTGCGGCCCGCGCGCGAAGGGCAGCTCGAACACCGCGTCGAGTTCGGGCGTGGCGAGCGGGATCGGCGGCGGCTCGAGCCACAATTCCTTGTCGCCGTGGCGCTGGACCAGCGGGCGGGCGTTGCCGGGATTGCTTTCCAGATGCAGCACCCGCGCCGCATGGGCGTACAGCACCGGGTCGGCCGCCACCTGTTCGTAGGACGGCAGGCGCAGCGCCACGCGCCCAGGGCCACCCGGCCGCGCCGAGGGCAGATCGGGGTCGGACAGGTCGTGAACCGTCCAGTCCCCAGGCACCGCGTCGCGCACGCGGGCGGTGCCGCGGATGCCGTCCATCTCGCGCAGCCTTTCGCCGGCCTGGGCGCGTCGGACGATTTCGGCGATGGCGCGTTCGGCGTTGCCATAGACCAGCAGATCGGCCTTGGCGTCGAGCAGCACCGAACGCCGCACCTTGCCCGACCAGTAGTCGAAATGGGCGACCCGGCGCAGCGACGCCTCGATGCCGCCCAGCACGACGCCCGCGTCGCGGAACGCCTCGCGGCAGCGCTGGGCGTAGACGATCACCGCCCGGTCGGGACGGCGTCCACCCTCGCCCCCCGGCGTATAGGCGTCGTCATGGCGCAACCGCGCGTCCGAGGTGTAGCGGTTGACCATCGAATCCATGTTGCCGGCGGTCACCCCGAAAAACAGCGCCGGCCGCCCCAGCGCGGCGAAGGCCAGGGCGCTCGACCAGTCCGGCTGGGCGATCACGCCGACCCGCAGGCCCAGCGATTCGAGCAACCTCCCGATCACCGCCGCGCCGAAGCTGGGATGATCGACATAGGCGTCGCCGGTGACCAGCACGACGTCGCACTGGTCCCAGCCCAACGCCGCCATCTCGGCGCGCGACATCGGCAGGAAGGGGGCGGGAGGGGTGTTCATCGGGTTCTTGATAGCCGATCGGATGCCGCCGCGCGAGGCAATCCGCTTGCCACAATTCGCGACAAGTGGTCACGCATCGTCACGCCCCGTGGCGCCTCACGTTGATGAATTGTGCATAGAGACCTGCTATCGTGAGTAATAAATTTGACGCTGGGGACAATGGGCACAGGGGATCGGCCTTCGGGGGCACTGAAGGCGGCGACGGGTTATGCGCTCGTGATGCCGTTCGCCGCCGAGTTGGGCGCCGCGACGATGGTGCTCAACCTTACGGCATTGGCGCTTCCACTCGCGCTACTGCAAATCTATGACCGCGTCATTCCCAACCAGTCGACGGCGACCATGGCGTTCCTGGTGCTGGGCGTGATGGTGGCGTTGATCATCGAGCAAGGGGTCAAGGCGGCGCGCGGCTACATCACGGGATGGATCGGCGCCCGGCTGGAACACCGGATGGGCTGCCAAGCCTTCGAGAAGATGCTGCGCTCGGATCTGGGCGCCTATGAGAAGGACGGCGCGCCGATCCAGTTGGAGCGGCTGCGCTCGATCGCCGCCTTGCGCGATCTTTATTCGGGCGGCGCGCTGGTCGGGCTGCTCGATCTGCCCTTCGTGCTGCTTTACGTCGCGCTGGTCTGGATGATCGGCGGCACGCTGGCCGTGGTGCCGGTGATGGTGCTGTTCGTCTTCGCGGGCTTCGCCTTGTTTTATGGCAAGAAGCTGCGCGACGACGTGCGCAACCGCGTGGTGATCGACGACCGCCGCTTCAGCTTCTTGACCGAGGTGCTGACCGGCATCCATTCCGTCAAGTCGATGGCCATGGAATCGATGATGCACCGCCGTTACGAGCTGTTGCAGGAATCGGCGGTCGGTCATCACTACGAGGCGACCCGGCGCAGCGTCGGCGCCATCGCCGCCTCGGCGTTCTTCTCGCAATCCACCACCATGATGGTGGTCGCGGCGGGGGCGGTGGCGGTGGTCGACGGGCAGATCACCACCGGCGCGCTGGCCGCCTGCACGATGCTGGCGGGGCGCACCTTGCAGCCGCTGCAAAGCGCGCTCGCCGTGTGGATCCGCTTGCAGAACGTGGTGCTGGCCAAGGACCGCGCCGCCCAGGTCTTCGCGCTGCCGCGCGACCACGCCGAGGGTCTGCCGGCGATCCAGATCGGCGCCGGCGAGGTGGTGTTCGAAAACGTCAGCTTCTCGTTCGCGCCGCCGGAAGGCGCGCTGCTCACCGAACTGAACCTGCGCGTCGCGCCGGGCGAATGCGTGGCGATCAGCGGCGACAACGGCTCGGGCAAGACCACCCTGTTGTCGCTGGTCGCCGGCCTGTGCCGTCCGACCACCGGCCGCATCCTGATCGACGGCGTCGACATCGCCACCATCGATCCGGGCAGCCTGCGCCGACAGGTCGCGCTGCTGCCGCAGCAGGGCGTGCTGTTTGGCGGAAGCATCCTCGACAACATCACCATGTTCGACGAGCGGCTGAACGAGTCGGCGCTGGCGGTGGCCCACGATCTGGGCCTCGACGAGGTGGTGGCCGGCATGCGCCACGGCTGGGCCACCAAGATCGGCGACGGCGGCGGCGGCGAGAACATGCCGGTCGGCGTGCGCCAGCGCATCGCCATCGCCCGCGCCCTGGTCCACGATCCCCGCATCATCCTGTTCGACGAGGCCAATATCGGCATCGACGGGGCCGGCGACGCGATGTTGCGCGACTATCTGGAAAAGGCCAAAGGCCGCCACACCATGTTGCTGGTGACGCCGCGGCCCTCGCTGGTCAAGCTGGCCGACCGCGCCCTGGCGATCCGCGGTGGGCGCCTGCTCGCCCGCGAGGACAACCGGCCGCAAACCCCCACCCCCGCCAAG
>JADFZP010000249.1 GCA_015232485.1 Alphaproteobacteria bacterium | reverse complement strand
GCAGGCGGCGCAGGCTGCCGTCCATGCAGCCGTCCTGCTCGACGATCAGCGGCCAGTGGTGGGTCAGGATGCGCAGGAAATCGAGGGTCTTTTGCCAGTGCTCGGCGAATTCGGCGGGGACCAGCTTTTCCAGCCCGTCGAATTCCAGCCCTTCCGTCCGCACCTGATCGAGCAGATGGCCGAGTTCGCCGGCCAGTTGGGCGGCCTGCTCGGGCGACGTCCCGCCGCCCAGCGCCATCACCAGCCGGGCGAGCAGCAATTGGCGGCGCAGCGGCGGCATGGCCGGCGGCAATTCCAGGTCGCCCTGCAACACCGCCTCGTCCTCGTCGGGTTCGCCCAGCGCCCACATGCGCGGCAGCAGCAGCGGGCGGCCTTCGCTCAATCGCAGGAAGGCGTCGCGCAGGGCGCGGCAGGCGCGGCGGGTGGGCAGCAGGACCAGCGGTCGCGACAGCGCCATCGGATCGCCGCCGGCCCGCTCCATCATCCCCCGCGCCAGCGCGTCGACGAACGACCAGCCGGGCGGAATGGTGAAGACGGCGGGGGCGATCTCGGTCATATCAGGCCGTGGACCTCGTCCAGCGCCGCCGGCGTGCCGACGTGGAACCATTTTCCGTCGTGGACGATGGCGCGCAGCCGGCCCGCGGCCAGCGCCCGGTCGTAGATCAGGTTCAGCGAGAACGGCCCTTGCGGCACGTCGCGGAACAGTTCGGGCTTCAGGATCTGCACTCCCGCGAAGATGAACGGCGCCGTCTCGCCCTCGCGGCGCCGCCGCGGCGCGCCGTCCGCATCCAGGCTGAAATCGCCCCGCCCGTCATAGCCGAACGCCGAGGCGGCCGGTTGCAGCAGCAGCAAGGCGTCCATCGCCGCGCCGTCCCAGGCTTGGGCCATGCGCGTCAAGGCGGGGGTGGGGCCGTCCAGCCACACGATGTCGGCGTTGGCGACGAGGAACGGCTCGCCGCCCAGCAGGGGCAGCGCCTTGGCGACCCCGCCGCCGGTCTCCAGCAACACCGGCTCGTCCGAGAAATCGACGTCGGCCCGCCCGGCGAGATGGTCGCGGATCATGCCGCCCAGGTGGTGCAGATTGACCACCCGCCGCTCGATGCCGAAGGCGTCGAGATGATCGAACACGCGGTCGAGCATGCTTCGCCCCGCCACCTCGACCAGCGGCTTGGGCAGGCGCTCGGTGATCGGGCGCATGCGCAGGCCCAGCCCGGCGGCCAGCACCATCGCCCTCACGGCGTCGGCACTCCGCGCTCGGCGGGCGGCATGTGGCGATCGACCCAGCCGCGCACCCCTTCCAGGGCGGGATGGGCCAGCGCCGCCTCGAACAGGCGCCAGACCCGCGGGATGTGGGTCAGATAGGCGCTTTTGCCGTCGCGCCGGCACAGCCGCGAGAAGATGCCGATCACCTTGGCGTGGCGCTGGGCGGCCAACACCGCCCACGACACCTCGAAGGCCATCGGGTCGAGCCCCGGCACGGCGTCGAGATAGCGCGTCCGCATGGCCGAGACCAAGCCGGGGTCGATGTCGCGCCGCGCGTCCTCCATCAGGCTCATCAGGTCGTAGGTCAGCGGGCCGACCACCGCGTCCTGGAAATCGAGCAGCCCGCAAGCCGCCACGCCGTCGCGCGGCAGCAGGATCAGATTGTCGACGTGGAAATCGCGCAGCACCAGCGTGTCGGGCATCAAGCGGGCGAGCGGGAAGGTGTCGCGCCACAACGCCGCGTATTCGGCGCGGGCCGCCTCGTCGACGGCGCGGCCCATCTCGGGCATGTACCAGTCGGGCAGCAGCATCGCCTCGGCCATCAGGCGGTCGTCGTCATAGGCGGCGAGCCCGTCGGGCACGGCGCCGCGCGAGCCGTGCAGGGCCGCCAGCACGTCGACCGCCAGCCCGTACAGCGCATACTCGTCATGGCCGGCGCGCGACAGCAGCTTGGTATAGGTGTTGTCGCCCAAATCCTCGAGCAGCAACAGCCCGTTCGCCTCGTCGACGCCCAGGATGCGCGGCGCGCTGAAGCCCAGGGATTCGAGATGGCGGGCGATGGCCACGAAGGGGCGCACGTCCTCTTTGGGCGGCGGCGCGTCCATCAGCACGGCGCGGTGGCCGCCGGGCCGCGCCAAGCGGTCGTAGTGGCGGAACGAGGCGTCGCCGGCCAGCTTGGAACGGCGCACGCCGCCCCAGCCGCATTTGCGCAGGAACGTCCCGATCAGGGCCTCGCGGTCAGACATGCTTGGCAATCTCCCCCAAACGCCCGCGCCAGCCGACCAGTTCGACCCGCCGCGCCTCGCCGGCCAGCGACAGCCGCAGGTCCAGGCGATCGCCGGGCAGCAGCGGCCCCAGGCGCTCGGGCCATTCTATCAGGCAAATTCCTTCACGAAACGCTTCCTCGATGCCCAGTTCCACGGTTTCCGCCGGGTCGGCCAGCCGATAAAGATCGAGATGCCAGATGTCGCCCTTGGCCGTCTCGTAAATCTGCACCAGGGTGAAGGTGGGGCTGGGCACCTCTTCGTCCGGGCTGGTCAGATGCCGGATGAAGGCCCGCGCCAGCGCCGTCTTGCCGGCGCCCAGCGGGCCGGACAGGGCGATCACGTCGCCGGCCCGCGCCGCCTCGGCCAGCGCGGCGCCCAGGCGCATGGTGGCCTCCTCGTCGGGCAGATCGAGGGTCAGGATGTCGCTCATCGGACGGTTGTAGCGCGCCGCCGGCCCGGCCGCAACCGAGCCCGCACTTGATCGCGTGCCGATCCGGGGGCATTAATGCCGGCTCGAAGCCCGATGGAGGAAGAAGCGGCATGGCCATGGTCATTCACCAGACCGACGCGGTGATCGTCGGAGCCGGCCCGGTGGGGCTGTTCGCGGTGTTCGAATGCGGCATGCTGAAAATCCGCTGCCATGTGGTCGACGCGTTGGAGGCGGCGGGCGGGCAATGCGCGGCGCTTTATCCCGAAAAGCCGATCTACGACGTGCCCGGCCATCCGCAAATCCTCGCCGCCGATCTGATCGAGCGGTTGAGCGCCCAGGCGGCGCCCTTCCATCCGGTCTATCATTTCGGCCGCACGGTGGTGTCGCTCGAACGGCTGGACGATGGCCGTTGGCGGGTCGGGCTGTCGGACGGCCAGGCGATCGAGGCCATGGTGGTGATCATCGCGGCGGGGGTCGGCGCCTTCGGTCCCAACCGGCCGCCGCTGCCCGGCATCGAGGCCTATGAGGGGGCCGGCGTCTCGTATTTGGTCACCCGGCGCGAGGACTTCCGCGGCAAGCGCGTGGTGATCGCCGGCGGCGGCGATTCGGCGGTCGATTGGGCGGTGTCGCTGGCCGAATTGGCCGAGCATGTGATGGTCGTCCATCGCCGGCCCAAATTCCGCGCCGCGCCGGACATGGTGGCGCGCATGCAAAGCCTGCCCAATGTCGAGATGGTGGTGCCCTACCAGCTTCACGGCATCGAGGGCGAAGGCGGGCGGCTGTCGGCGGTGACCGTGGCCACGCTCGACGGCGAGGTGCGCCGGCTGGCCGCCGACGCCCTGCTGCCGTTCTTCGGCCTGGCCAGCGATCCGGGGCCGATCGCCCAATGGGGCCTGGAGATGGAGCGCCACGCCATCCTGGTCCGCCAACAAGATTGCGCCACCAGCCGGCCGGGCATTTTCGCGGTGGGCGACATCGCCCACTATCCGGGCAAGCTCAAGCTGATCCTGACCGGCTTCGCCGAGGCCGCCTCGGCGGCCCACGCGGCGCGGGCCATCGTGCATCCGGGCGAGGCCCATCACTTCGAGCATTCGACCACCAGCGGCGTGCCGACGGCGTAGTCGGCCGGCGCATTTCAGATTAGACTGACGCCAAACGGGAGGCGGCCTTGCGCAACGACGGCGAATGGCAGTTCGAGGAGGCCCAGGCCAATCTGGGCGAGGTTGTCCTGCGCGCCGAACAGGAAGGCGCCCAGCACATCCTGAACGGCGGCCGCCGCGTCGCCGTGCTGTTGTCACCGGCCGAGCACGAGCGCTTAAGCCGCCCGGCCGGCAATCTGGTCGATTTCATGCGCAACTCGCCGTTCGGCGACGCCGCCGCCGAGGGCGTCGAATTCGCGGCGCCGCCGGCCGATCCCCGGCGCAACGTGGATTACTGACATGGCTTGGCTGCTTGACACCTGCGTGCTGACCGAACTGGTGCGGCCCCGCCCCGATCCCTCGGTGATGGCTTGGCTAAGCGCGCGCGACGAGCGCGAGATGTATCTCAGCGTGATGTCTTTGGCCGATATGACCCGCATCCTGCAACGGCTGCCGCTGTCGCATCCGCGCCGCGTCGGGCTGGAGAACTGGCTGTCCGGGCCGCTGGCCCAACGCTTCGGCGAGCGCCTGCTGCCGATCGACGAGCGCATCGCCGCCGTGTGGGGTCGCCTGGGCGGCCGGCTGGAGGCGACCGGCCAGCCGCTGCCCCCCGTCGATGGCCTGATCGCCGCGACCGCCATCGTCCACGATCTGGTGGTGGCGACCGGCGACGACCGCCGCATGCCCACCGAGGTCTCGGTCGAGAATCCCTGGACGGATTGACATGCTGGACGCCATCCGCGGGTCGAAGGTCGGCGGCCAGGACATCGGCGCCAATCTTGACAGGGCGCTGGCCGAGGGCCGTCTGGTGCGCCACCCGGACGGCATGCTGGGCCTGCGCGCGCCGCCGCGGGCCAGCCGCTCCACCACGCTGATGGTGCGCAACGCCCCCGCGATGGATTGTTGGTTCCGCGAGGATGTGATGTTCGAATGCGCCTATCGCCGGGCCGTGGTTCCGCACGCCTGCCGCGCCTGCCACAAGGTCAAGGTGGTGCCGCGCAGCCTGCGCGAACTGGTCGCGCTGCGCGATGTGGCGCGGCGCCTTCCCGCCACCACCAAGCTGTGCTCCGAGGTGGATCTGTTCGACCGGCCCAATCTGTGGGCCGCCTATGTCTACGCCGACGGCCTGGACGGGGCGCGCGCCCTCTACGCGCGTCTGCGGGCCGAGATGGACGCCGACCCGCGCCTGGGCCCGGACGTACCGGCCTTCATCAAGCGCGGCTGCTCGTCCTTCGAGCGGACCTGCGGTCCCTCGGATCGCTGGGTGGTCCCCGACGAGGGCGCCGCCGTCGAGGCGGCCCTGCGCCCAATGGTGCGCCCACCGGCCAGTCCGAAGGTGGAAGACTGGGCGACCTTCGCCGAGTGGATCACCACCGCCTTCCGCATCGGCGACGAGACATATCTGGACTTCACCGGCGGCCGGCGGCTCGATCCGCCCCGTGTGGTCTACCCGCCCTGACAGTCCTCAGGCTCGTCACCCCCGCGAAAGCGCTAGGGGATGAACACATCGCGTGGCCGCCGAGCGAAGAGCCCCGAATCCAGATTTCCTCACTAGCCGTCATGCCCGTGCTTGACACGGGCATCCACGTGTCACCGCCCATGCCATTGTTTCCAAGGCTGTTCCCACGGAGCCGCGTGGATGGCCGGATCAAGTCCGGCCATGACGAGTGGAGAGGATGCTCACCGATTCTTCGCCGTCATGCCCGTGCTTGACACGGGCATCCACGTGTCACCGCCCATGCC
>JADFZP010000248.1 GCA_015232485.1 Alphaproteobacteria bacterium | reverse complement strand
GGACTTGATCCGGGCATCCATATGACAGCCAAGCCGTTGTTTCCGCTTTCTCTTTTGCGGACAGACGTGGATGGCCGGGTCAAGCCCGGCCATGCGTCAGTGCCCTAGCCGGACACAACCGCCGAGGTGACCGGCAGCAGCGCGATCTGAACGCGTCGACGCTCGGCCTCGCCGGGGCGGTTCATGGCCTTGCGCCGACGATCCGGCCCGAAATACTTCTCGGTTCGGACGAACGGCCTGGGCTTCAGCAGCACCCCGTTCAGGGTCGCCCGCAGCGAATCGCCGGACACCGGCTTGACCATGAAGGCGTTGACGCCGGCATCGCGTGACGCGACGACCAGCCGATGTTCGGCCAAAGCCGAGAGCATCACCACCGGAATGGTCGGGTTCGGACTTTCGGTGGCGTTGCGGACCAAGCGCACGAAGTCCAGCCCGCTCAGCGGAATCATGTCCAGTTCGGTGATGATGAAATCGACCGGCATGCGCTGGAACATCTGGAAGCCTTCGACCGCGTCGCCGGCCTCGTGCATCTTCGAAACATCCAGTCCGTTCAACAATCCGCGCAGCAGGACCCGCATCGGACGGTTGGCCTCGATCACCAGGGCGGTCAGCCCGGTGAATGGTTTGTTTTTGTGCATGCGTTCGCCCCCCAAAGGCAATGGGGCGAGTTATATCATCGAAAAGGGATATTTCGTGACACTTTTGATTCAAACCACCCGGAAAGGCGGTTCGCGTCCGGCGAAAAAGGATTCGAGATTGTCGGTCGCGTCGAAGCCCATCCGCTCGCGAGTCTCGATGGTCGAGGTGCCGATGTGGGGCAACAGATAGGCGTTGGGCAGGTCGAGATAGCGCTTGTCGAATTCGGGCTCGCCGTCGAACACGTCCAGCCCGGCGGCGGCCAGTCGGCCTTCCGCCAAGGCGGCGATCAGATCGTCGTCGACCACCAGATCGCCGCGCGCCGTGTTGACCAGGATGGCGCCGGGCGGCAGCCAGCCCAGGCTGGTGGCGTCGATCATGCCGCGCGTCTCGGGCGTCGAGGGGCAATGCAGCGACACCACGGGGCAGGCGGCGAACAGATTGGCCAGGGTCGGGTGGTGGATGGCGCCCTCGGCCATCGGCTCGGGCAGCGGGGTGCGCGAGTGGTAATGGATCTCCATGCCGAAGGCGCGCGCCCGCCGCGCCACCGCGCGTCCGATGCGGCCCAGCCCGACGATGCCCAGCCGCTTGCCGCCGATGTCGCTGCCCAGGGTCCCGATGGCGCTCCACCGCCGCCAGCGGCCCTCGCGCAGCATGCGCTGGAATTCATGGGCGCGTCGGGCGGCCGCCAGGATCAGCAGCATGGTGGCGTCGGCGGTGGCGTCGGTCACCGCCTCGGGGGTGTGGGTGACGACGATGCCGCGGCCGCGCGCCGCCGCGAGGTCGATGTGGTTGAAGCCCACCGAATAGGTCGAGACGATTCGCACGCTGGCCGGCAGCTTGGCGATCAACTCTTCGTCCAGGCGCTCGGTCAGGCAGATCAGCAGCCCGTCGGCGCCTTGGGCGGCGGCCAGGATGTCGTCCGGCCCCATCTGGCGGTCGTCGGCGTTGAGGCGGGCCTCGAACAGCCGGCCCAGGCGTTCCTCGACCGCGTCGGGCAGCTTGCGGGTGACCAGCACGGTGGGCTTGTCGGCCATGGCGTTTCTCCGTCCTTCACGTTTCCAGAAGAGTCGGCGAAGCCGGGGGCGCTTGCAAGCCCGTGGCGGGTGGGCGGGGCGCGTGCTATCCAATCGGCATGGATTTCGATGGCGAATACCGTATCCCGGCGCCACCCGGCCAGGTCTGGCTGGCGCTCAACGATCCGGCCGTGCTGGCCGGCTGCATCCCCGGCTGCAAGACGCTGGAGCGGCGCGACGACGGCCGCTTTTCCGCCACCATCGAGGCCAAGGTGGGGCCGGTGCGGGCCACTTTCGCGGGCAGCGTCGAGATGGCCGATCTCGACCCGCCATTCGCCTACACCTTGCGCGGCCAGGGCCAGGCCGGGCCGGCCGGCTTCGCCCGCGGCGAGGCGCGGGTCACCTTGAGCGCCGATGGCGAAGGCACCTTGCTGCGCTACACGGCGCGCGCCGAGATCGGCGGCAAATTGGCCACCGTGGGCAGCCGGCTGATCCAGGGTGTGGCGCGCAAGACCGCCGACGACTTCTTCGAAGCCTTCGCGCGCGGGCGGGTGCCGGCCGTTCCCGCCGAGGCCCCGCCGCCGCCAGCGCCCCCGGCGCGATTTCCGTGGCCGGGTCCGGTGCTGTTCTTGGCAGCCCTTTGGCTGATCTTCCTGTCATAAGACTGGCGTCCTTCGCGGGCTTTTCCCTTGACCACCGGACGCGGCTCGATACAGTTGCCACCATAACGAGGCGAGGGGGAGTGCCCGGCCTGATGAATGAGCCCATGTCGACGCCGCGACCACTCTCTTTGCTGGTGGCTGAAGATAACCTTGTCAACCGCAAGGTCATCGAAAAGCTGCTCGCCCGGTTCGGCCATGGCGTGGTGGTCGTCGAGGACGGCGCCGCCGCGGTCGCCGCGCTCGAAGCGCGCGCCTACGACGCCGTGCTGCTGGATTTGCAGATGCCGGTGATGGACGGGTTGGCCGCCGCCCGCGCCATTCGCGCCCTGCCCGACCAGGGGCGCGCCTCCGTCCCGCTGGTCGCCCTGACCGGGTCGGTCGGCGACGAGGACATCGAGGCGTGCCGCGCGGCGGGATTCGACGACGTGTCGCCCAAGCCGGTCGAAATCCTCAAGCTGATCGCCATTCTGGCGCGGCTGACCCGGACCGACGGCCCGCCGGTCCTTGATCGCGCGGCGGTCGACCAGTTGCTCGAGGAGTTGGGGCCCGAGGATGTCGCGGAACTGGTCGAACTGTTCGTCCGTTCAAGCGCCCAAGTGGCCGACCGGCTGCTCGCCGCCGCCGCCGCGGGCGATGCCGGCGGGGTCGAGCGCGCGGCCCACGAATTGAAAAGCGCGTCGGCCGGGCTTGGCCTGATGCGCTTGGCCAACTTGTGCTTCCAAGCCGAGATGGCGGGGCGGGAAGGGCGTATCGAGCCCGAGGTGATCGACGCCTTCCGCGACGCCTGTGACGAAGGCACGGCCGCGCTGAACGGGTTGCTGGCTTAAAGATTCGGGGGATCGTGATGGACGAGGCGACGGGGATCGCGTGGGGGCGGCTGCGCGTGCTGCTGGTCGAGGACGAGAAATTCGCCCTCAGCATCGAGAAATTGGTGCTCAAGCAGTTGGGTATCAGCTTGGTGACCGTCGCGATGGATGGTGGCGAGGCGCTCAAGATCTTGGAAGGCGCGGCGGATTTCGACCTGGTCATCTCGGACTGGAACATGCCGTTCATCACCGGCATCGAATTGCTGCGCATCCTGCGCCAGAAGCGCTCGGACGTGCCCTTCATCATGGTCACCGGCAACACGGCCGTCGCCCAAGTCAAGGAAGCGCTCGGCCAGGGCGTCGACGCCTATCTGGTCAAGCCCTTCTCGCCCGACCAGATGCGGCAGAAGATCATCAGCGTTCTGGGCAAGCGGGTGAAGACGTAAAGCCTACGCCAACCGGAAAAGCTGGTCCATGTGCGCGTTGACCAGCAACTGGGCCGGCTGGCCCTTGGCGCCGCGCAGCGTGATGCCGCCGCCCAGTTCCTCGCGGATCAGCAGCAGCATGCCGATCCCCGCCGAGTCGATGAACTCGATCCCCGCCAAATCCAGGGTCAACCCGGTGGTGCCGCCGCCTTGCTTGAGCTGCGCCACCAGCTCCTTGATCTTCGCGAAATCCTTGTGCATGAAGCGGCCCTCCATGACCAGGGTCGGCCCCTGCGATTCGCGGGTCAGTTTGTAGTCCAAGACCAAGGCCCCCCTTTCCGACGACGTACCATCGCAGGCTATCATGTGATTGCAAAAAAGGCAGTCGTCTTTTATGCTAAATTGTTAAGCATGGGGGGCGGCGATGGCGGAACCGGAAAAGGTCCTGGAGCTGACGCGCGAGGTTTATGACGTCGCGAACGACAAGATCGCGTTGATCAAAAAAGTCACACAGGCGACCAGGATTCTCGCGCTGAACGCGCTGATCGAATCGGCCAGGGCGGGCGAGTTGGGCCGCGGTTTCGCGGTGGTGGCCAACGAGGTGAAGGGGGTCTCGGACCGCATCAACGAGATCGCCGCCGAGCTCGAGGGCGAGTTGGCGGTGACCATCTCGGGGTTGATGCGTCTGGGCGAGGCGATGGTCAAGGACATGCGCGGCCAGCGCCTGACCGATCTGGCCCTCAACATGATCGACGTCATCGATCGAAATCTTTACGAGCGCTCGTGCGACGTGCGCTGGTGGGCGACCGACTCGGCGGTGGTCGACTGTTTGGGCGTGGGCACCCCCGAGGCCCGCGAATGGGCCAGCAAGCGGCTGGGCGTGATTCTCGCCTCCTACACCGTCTATCTCGATCTGTGGATCGCCGACCGCGACGGTCGGGTGGTCGCCAGCGGCCGACCGCAACGTTTTCCCCGCGCCAAGGGGGCCGATGTCAGCCGGCAAAGCTGGTTCCGCGACGCCATGGCCACGCCCAGCGGCGCCGAATTCGCGGTGGCCGACGTGTCGGTCGAGCAGGCCCTCGAAGGCGCCCAGGTCGCCACCTACGCCACCGCCATCCGGGCCGGCGGCGACGAGCATGGCGAGCCGATGGGGGTCTTGGGCATCTTCTTCGACTGGGCGCCGCAGGCCCGCGCCGTGGTCGACAGCGTGCGCCTGAGCGACGAGGAACGGCCGCTGACCCGCTGCCTGCTGATCGACCACAATCACCGCGTCATCGCCGCCTCGGACGACAAGGGAATCCTTGCCGACACCTTCCCGATCGAGACCCAAGGCGCGACCGGCATCGCCACCACCAAGGACGGCGACCTGATCGGCTACGCCCTGACGCCGGGTTACGAGACCTATCAGGGCCTGGGCTGGTACGGGGTGATCGTGCAGAAGCAGAACCGCCAGATGCGCGAAGCGACGCGACTGGCCCTTCAGGAGGCGTGATAACCCGCGAGCCGTCATTCGGCGGCGGCGGTCTCCTCGACCACATGGCAGGAGCCATTGGCCACGTCGACATCGACGTGGCAAGCGACGAGTTCGGGCCGGATGGTCTTCCCTTCCCGGACCAACCGCACCAAGCCAAAGCGCGCCAGCGCCTGCAAGCTACGGGAGACATTCGACTGCGCTCGGCCGATACGCTCGGCCAGAGCCGACACGCTCCCCGGACGCTCCTGGGCGATGACCCGCAAGAGGTCCATGTTGGCGGCGAGCAGCGGCAAGAGGCCGCGATCGGTTTCCGGCGGCCGAGGAGACGGCGTCCGCTCACCCCGGACGACGCCACGCATTTCCAGTTCGAGGTCATTCAGCGTCTTCGACATCATCCACCTCCCCGTCCCCAATCAGATCCTCTTCGTCGATCTCGTAGGAGACGTTCTCGATCTCGCAAACCCGACGGACGACAAACTCATACGGCACCAAAAGGTTCACTTTTGTCCCCTTTTCCGTCATGGCCGGGCTTGACCCGGCCATC
>JADFZP010000247.1 GCA_015232485.1 Alphaproteobacteria bacterium | reverse complement strand
CCGTGCTCGACACGGGCATCCCACGAGATGGCCGGATCAAGTCCGGCCATGACGATTGAGAGACCGCCGTCATGCCCGTGCGCTCCCGCGGAGCCGCGTGGATGGCCGGATTGCCTTAGCCGCCGCGCCGTTGGCGGGCGACGCGCTCGTTGTATTCGCGGGTCATGCGTTCGAGTTCCTCCTCCTCGGTCGCTATGGCGATATCGTAGACGCGCGCCGCCAGCTCCAGGCGGCTGGCGTTCTTGGCGGCGGCCTGCAAGGTTTCGGTCGCCTGGTCGCGCAGCGCCTGGAAGCGGCTTTTGAAGATGGCCAGCATGCCCAGCGCGCTGTCCTTTTCGCTGCTGGTCGACTGCAACGCCTCCTCCAGCGCCCAGATCTGCTCGGTCAGCGCCACCAGTTGGGCGGTTTCCAGCTTTTGGGCCTCCATCAGGTCGGAATAGGCCTGCGACAGGCTGGCGTTGTCCGCCGCCAGTTCTTCGATGCGCGCCTCGGCCAGACGCAGCAGGTCCTTCATTTCGGCGGCTTCGACCATCCCGGGACTCCCCTGATCCACAGCCGGTATAGCATCAAGTCGGTGTGTGCAGGAACCACCATCGGCTTCCGGCGCGCTCCGTGGTATGATGTCTCCAATCAAGTTTGCCAAGGAGATCGTCGCATGAAATCCGTGTTCGCCGCTGTGGCGTTCACCGTCCTCGCCGCCACCTCGACCATCGCCCAGGCGGGGAACAATGAAACGATCGGGACCATCCTGGGCGGCGCCGCCGGAGCGGTGGCCGGCTCCCAGTTCGGCCAAGGTCAAGGAAATCTCGCCGCGACGGCGGCCGGCACCCTGCTCGGCGCGTTCGTCGGCGGCGAGATGGGCAACAGCATGGACAAGACCGACCGGATGCATGCCCAGCGGGCCACGCTGTCGGCCCTCAATGGGAACGGCGGCGGCCACGTGGCTTGGAACAATCCCCGCTCGGGCCGCTCGGGCCGCGTCGTGCCGATCAAGAGCTACGAACGCCGGGGCGCCCGCTGCCGCGACTTCGAGCAGATCGTCGAATACCGGGGTCGCCCCTATCACAGCTTCGGCACCGCCTGCCGGACGCCGAACGGCAACTGGAAGATCGTCGACCTGCGATAGTCGATCGTTCGGCCCCTGGAGCGCGCCTCCGGGGGCTTTTTTTGGAATTGTTCAAAAGTGTTGACTTCCGGTAAAGCCAGAGTAAATTAGTCTGGTATTAACGAGGGAGCCAATCATGAACGAGATCGTCACCTACGAAGTGCTTCCCAATCGGGAATTGCGGGTGAAGCTGCGCGACGGCAACGAGCGCAAGGCGACCGATGCCGAGTGGATCGCCATCTGGAGCAAGGACCCCACCCTGACGCTCCGCCTCGCCAAGACCATGCACTGACAACTAACCCAGGGAACGCCGCCGCTGGAAGGTCTCGAGCATCTTCCAGCGCACGCCGGGGATGTCTTCGAACGCCGCCGGAGCGATGGCGTAGAGGTCGGTTTCGGCGGCCACCCGCAGGCGGTGGCCGTAGGTGGTCCAGAACACCGCCCCGTCCTCGCCGAAGAAGTCGCCCGGTCCCATGGTCTCGATCACCGCGCCATCGTGCAGGCGCTCGACCGTTCCGTTGCGCAGGAAGCACAGGCTGTCGCCCAATTCGTCGCCGATCATGTCGCCGGCGTGCAGGGTGATCCGGCGCATCGCCAAGGCGATCCGGTTCAGCGTCGTGGTGGTGGTGATCTCGCCGCACAGGCGGGTTCCTTGCAGGAATTCCCGATATTCCAGCACCTGCGAAATGCCCGCGAACAGGTCGTTGCGCACCACGAATTCCAGATAGATGTCGCTGGGGAAGACCAGCGCCTCGACGAAGCTGGCGGTGCGGCAGGTCTCCATGGCGGGCAGGCCGTGCAGCCCGGTCAATTCGCCCAGCAAGGCGCCCGACGAGACCAGATTGCGCACCCCGAACTGGGTGCTGATCACCTCGACGCTGCCGGTCAGCAGCAGATAGATCGATTCGCTGACCTGGCCCTCGCGGATCAGGATGGTCTCGGGATTGAACGAGACCAGCGGCGCGTTCATCAGGATGCGCAGTTGATGGCCCGGCAGGCCGGGGAAATACTCGTTCAGCATCTCGAACGCGTAGCGCCAGGCGTAGTTCTGGCTGGCCGGGATCAGCACGTCGACCGCCCCGAAGGTGGCGCCCGAGCCGACCGCCTTTTCGGCGTGCGTCAACGGCCGGTCGTTGTGGGCGAGGATCAGCCGGCCCGAGCGGTCGCCCACGAAATCGCTGTAGCAGCCATGGACCAGCCCGCCGCCGATGTCGATCTTCTTGACGTCGACCGGCGTCAGGTAGTCGGCCGCCACCCGCTCCAGCCGCCGCGCCGAGATGCCCGGCTGGGTGGGGTCGTCGGTCCGCATGCCGCGCAGAATCGCCAGCGAGGCGAGATCGGCGAAATGGGCGTAGGTGCGGAATCCGCCCGACCACAGGGCGCGGAACACGAACAGGTTGGTCTCGACCGGATGGGGCGAGAACAGCGGCTTGACCTCCAGCCCCTCGACGTCGTTCCACTCGCCCAGCGCCAGATCGTGGTAGTCGAGATACTCGTTCAGCCGGTCCTCGTGGATGCGCACCAACGCCGACAGCTTCTTGACCACCGACAGCCGCACCATCGGCGTGGCGTAGAATTTGACCCGCCGGTCGGCGCGCAGGATGGTGGCCAGGCCGCAGAAATGGTCGTCGTGGCAATGGGTCTGGAAGATGCCTTCGATCTCGGCCAGACCGATGCCCAGCGCGGTCAGCGTCGATTGGATGTTGGGGCCGGCGTCGACCAGATAGATGCGGCCCTGCCACGTCAGCACGGCGCCCATCGCCGGCCGCTCGGTGTCCCAGCCGTCGCCGTCGCCGGAATGGATCACCGAGAAGTAGTCGCGGCGAATCGCATGGGCGTTGCGCGGATAGGGCGCCTCGTAGGACTGGTCGGGGCCGAGCGACAGATCGACCTCGGCCGTCTCGCCCGCATAGGCGAACTCGAAGCGGTTGAGCGCCAGACGGCGAACCGTCACCCCGTTGCGGATTTCGGCCGGCTCGAATCCGTCGAGCGCCACCGTGCCGACCAGTTCGTCGGGCGGGCGGATGCGGCCGAAGGCGAATTTCAGCTTGATGCGCATGAACTCGGCGGCGAGTTCGGGCTCGACGCCCACCGAGATCAGCTCGTCTTCCGACACCAGGCCGTAATTGCCGCGATGGATGTAGTCGAGCTGGGCGGACAACTGGTCGGACCGACCGATCAGCACCGGGCGGGTGCCGCGGTTGCCGGGATGGCCGGGCAAAATCATGCCCTGGCGATACAGCATCTGCAGGACCGGAAACTCGGTCAGATTGCAGAAGGCGCCGTTCTGGATCAGCACGTCGGACAACAGGACCATGTTCGGCCCCGACTCGAAGGACACGCCGTTCCGCTCGTGCGGCACGATCAGGCCCCGCTTCATCAGGTGCTTCACGCTATCGGCCGGCGCTCCGCATTGCACGAAGACGCCCGCCTCGGGAGCTTCGACCCAGAACAGCCCGGTCGCCACGGCGACTTTGCGCAGTTTGTGCATGTGCGCACCATATCCCCACACGGCGTCGATGGGAACGCCGGACGTTCAAATTACAGCCTTCACCCGATACAAAAGGCGTCCGCGCCAAGGCATCTTGCGGCTTGGATCAACCGACGGGTGGACGTTCCATGGCCAAGGACGACTGGAGAATCCAGACGCCGGCCACCATCGACGACATCGAGCATTGGCACGATGAGATCGAGGGGCGGCTTGCCGACTTGCGCGCCGTATTCCCGAACGGCCGGCCGCGCTTCGCGTTGGCCGCCGAGGTGGCGCATCTTCTGACCGTGTTCGAGACGCATGCCGCCGCCGAGGAACGGATGATCGATCTGCTGCCCGGCGAACGGGGCCACGCGGAACGGCACCGGCTGTTGCACCGGCTGTTCCGCGAGGCGCTCGAACGCATCCTGCTCGCCCTCCAACTCGACGAGTTGGAGGGTCTGGGCGAGGTGGCCGATTACGTCCTGGCGCCGGCTTCGCTGATCCGGCTGCTGGAATGCGACCGCGAGCTGTTCCTGTTGCTGGAACGCGACGGGCTGCTCGACGGCCTGTCGCCGCGGCGAACCGCGCCGCGGCCGGCCGCCTGATTGGCGGCGTGCCGACCGGCCACGCCATGGGCGTGCCAGGCGTGGTCGTGGTCGACCGGCACCGTGCGGCGGATCGTCTTCTCGATGGCCTGGAGATAGGGCACTTCGTCATGGTCGCAGAACGACAGCGCCTGGCCGGCGGCCCCGGCGCGCGCCGTGCGGCCGATCCGGTGGACATAGGCCTCGGGCTCGACCGGCAGGTCGAAATTGATGACGTGGGTGATGCCGTCGACATCGATGCCGCGCGCCGCGATGTCGGTCGCCACCAGGGTGCGCAACACGCCGCTACGGAAATCGCCCAGCGCCCGCTGACGGGCGTTCTGGCTCTTGTTGCCGTGGATCGCGTCGGCCGGCACGCCCATCTTGCACAACTGCTCGGCGACCCGGTTGGCGCCGTGCTTGGTGCGCGTGAAGACGATGGCGCGACCGACGCCCTCGGCCTTCAGCAGATTGGCCAGCAGGTGGCGCTTGTCGTCACGGGTGACGAACATCACGCGCTGCTCGATGCGCTCGACCGTGGTGGCGGGCGGCGTCACCTCGACGCGGACCGGATCGCTCATCAGCGAATTGGCCAGCGCGGTGACTTCCTGCGGCATGGTCGCCGAGAACAGCATGGTCTGCCGCTTGGCCGGCACCGCCGCGACGATTTTGCGGACGTCGCGCACGAAGCCCATGTCGAGCATGCGGTCGGCCTCGTCCAGGATGAACACCGAGACGTCGGAAAGGCGCAAATGGCCCTGCTGCATCAGATCGAGCAGGCGGCCGGGCGTGGCGACCAGCACGTCGACGCCGCGCGCCAGCAGGGTGACCTGGGGGCCCTGCCCAACGCCGCCGAAGATCACGGCGTGGCGCAGGTTCAGTTGGCGGCCATAGGTCTGGAAGCACTCGGCGATCTGCAAGGCCAGTTCGCGGGTCGGCGTCAGGATCAGGGCGCGCGGCGACCGCGGCATGGCCCGGCGGTTCTCTTGCGACAGGCGCTGCAGCACGGGAAGGGCGAAGGCGGCGGTCTTGCCGGTGCCCGTCTGGGCGATGCCGAGCAGGTCGCGCCCCAGCAGCAGGGCCGGAATGGCGCCCGCCTGAATCGGCGTCGGGGTGACGTAGCCTTCGGCGTCGACGGCGCGGCAAAGGTCAGCCGCCAAACCGAGGTCGGTGAAACTTGTCATGTGGGATCTGTCTTTCGTATGAAACGTGGTCTGCCGCCCGCTGGGGCACGCGACCATCGGGATGGGCTGACATGGCCAGGGACAGGGTACCATGGCGGCACCTGCGCGCTATCCCCGGCAACTCTCAAGGAGTCCAGCCGTGGCCCACATGTAGACCGCCGGGCGTCCCCTGTCAACCGGATTGGCTCAGGTGGCCAATCTTGATCCGTCATGCCCGCGAAAGCGCTAAGGGCATGC
>JADFZP010000246.1 GCA_015232485.1 Alphaproteobacteria bacterium | reverse complement strand
AGCCAAGCGGCCTGGACCCGCGACCGGTAGGCGTTGCCCTTGGTCGCCTCCATGTTGTGATAGCGCCCGACCGCCATGTCCCAAGACTGGGTGGCGGCGTAATGCGCTTTCAGGAACCGCGCCGAGTAGCGGGCGTTGGTCAGCGGATCGAAGGCCTGCGCCAAATCCTGGAAGGCGGCCGGATGGTGATAAAGGTTGATGCCGAAACAGCCGACATCGATCAGCCCGACGCCCTCCAGCAGCTTGCCCTCGACGATGCGCAGGGCCTCGGCCTTCGAATCGAGATGGGCGCCCTTGCCCTCGATGTTGACCGTCCCCGGCCAAGCGCTGCGCCGCCCATTGTTGAACGGATTGCCGCGCCCGGTTTCGACCAGCGCGATGGCGCCCAGCAAACCGGCCGGAATGCCCTCCTCGGCCTCGACCTGGGCGGCCGCGTTGGCGCACATCTCGAAGGTGTCGGCCCGGAACGCCTGCGCCCGCGCCGGCCCCGCCGCGCCCGAGACGATCGCCGCCGCCAGCAGCAGCCCGCCCAATGCCCGACGCCCCGCCATCATGTCCGTCCGGTCCCCTATTTCTGGCTGGAGTGTAGCGAAGCCGATGGGCGGGGGAAAGGGCGGGCTACGCCGCCGCCGCGCCGAACAATTGCCGTCGGGTCACGGGGTCCTCGCGGCGCCAGACCGCGTGATCGATGAAATAGTGGTGGACGTTTACAAAAGCATGAACGAGGGCATAGACGAACATCGGATTGCCAAGGGGCGCCACGCCCGCCCCCGCGATGGCGCGGGGCAGCAACTCGAAAATCACCGCCCCGGCGGTCACCGAGATGGCGAACGCCGTCCAGAAGCGGCGATCACCCAACGCCGCCCATCCCGGCGCGCCAACGCGTCCGCCCTCGACCCGCGCAATGAAATACAGGTATTGGAGCGAGTGCATCGCCGGCGTGAAATAGAGCAACAGCGGATCGATGTACGCGAAGACCATCCATACATACAGGCTGGCGCAATAGCCGGCGAGCGCCGCCAAAGGCGGAAGGCGGCCATTGGCGCGACAATCGCGGGCCATCATCGCCAATGCCCAGACGAAGCTTGCCGCGGCAAGCCACTTGCCGAACTGAGCGGCGCTTTGTCCAAATCCCGCCAGATCGTAGAGGACCCCTTGGAAACGAGCCTCGTTGGCGAAGGCGTTGTTGCGCAGCCATATCCAAGCCCAGATCGCATAGCCGTGCAGCCTGAGCGCCGTTCGAGCCGGGTTCGACAAGCGGAAACCGTGATCGGCGCACAGAACGAACAGCACGCCATATCCCTGCTTCACGTAGTGCCAGCCGACCAGCAGCATCATGATCTGGACCAGCAGACCCGCCGTCTGGCCATCCTCGAACGCCACCGCCTGGATGCAAAGAATGAACAGCACCGCAGGCGCCACGTAAGCCGCGACGATCAGCCGCAGCCGGTTCAATTCTCCGGCCCCCGCCATCCGCGCCCCGAGATCGCGATAAAGCAGCAGATAGGAATGCGCGAAGTGCGGGTAGTTCAGTGCGAAACAAGCCCAGAAGGCGATCGCCGACAACTCGGGCACCAAGCCGGCGGTGGGTAGCATGAGCACCGCCGGAACCGCGAGCAACGAAAGGCCGCCGGCCGCCAGGAAGACCATGATCGACGATGCGGCCATCACGGCGTGACGGTGAAGCCGGTGAAGCCGATCTCGTCGTCCCCGTCCTTCGTCTCGAGTTTGAGCATGTTGAACAGGGAACCACCAAAGTCACCGGTCAACGTTTCAGTGGCGCTGCCATCATAGTAGAACGTGTCAGAGCCGATATAGGTTGACCCATTGTATGCGATGACCTTGAATGCCTCTCCACTGCTGAAATTATTCACATTGATTGAATATGACTGGTACGTTCCCGTAAAGGTCAGCGTTATCTGTTCTTCGTTATTTAGCTGTCCCTTGTCGTCACCCCCATTTACCCCAAGGCTTCCGCTATGGTAATTTAGATTTCCCGACGTGTCGCCCGTCGAACTGTAGGTGACCCCACCCGAGGTGATCGAGGTCGCTTGGGTGTTGCCGCTGTTGCCCGACGTCGGAAACATCGAGGAACTGAAGCTCGACACGGTAATCGCCGTCCCGGTGCCGGTCGTGGGGGTGGGTGTCGGGGTCGGGGTCGGGGTCGGGGTCGGCGTGGGGGTCGGCGTGGGGGTCGGCGTGGGTGTGGGAGTCCCGGCTCCCGTGTCGCCCCACACCACCAGATCGTCATAGGGGCCGTTGGCCTGACTCGACGTCAGCGTCGCCCAATTGTACAAAACCCCATCGCCATTGCTGTTTTCCATTTCATAGGCGCCCACCGCGCCCGCGACAGTGGGGTACATGGCGCCCAATCCATTCTTGCCATGGCTGACGAGCGCGAAATCGGGCGTCTTGGCGGTCCCGTTGTCGTTCAAGGCGAGATTGCCGCTACCCACCATCACATAGGTGACGTAGTGGCCCCATTGGTCGATGACGTCCTTCTTTTGGAGACCGACGTCGCGCCAGGGAACCGTTCCCACTTGAACCGTGGAACCGGCGCATGTGCCGTCAGCCGCCCCATCGGGCGTGGCGGTTGTGTCTGGGCAGGGCAACGCGCCGCTGGCGACACTGTTGAGAACAATGGCGTGCTTGATCTTGGAAAGATCCGTCTTGCTCGAAGCGGTCTGCTCAAGGTCCCGGGCGGGACCCTTGACGACATAGCGTGAGACGGTGAACAGTCCGACCGTCATCATCGCCACGGCCATCAGGATGGCGATGAAACCGGCTTGGCGGCTTTCCATTCCGTGTTTCATGTCGTCATCCACTGGTGCAACCGGCATCGTACAGAATGCGTGCCGGCGCCTTGGCGCGTATCACGTCGTCGAAGCCGACATTGGGGGAAGCCGTCAACGGCTCGCTGTAGAACCGGTCGAGGTTGGTGGCGGCCAGGAGTGAATTCTGGTGTTCCGCCGGCTGAGTCCCGACAACCGGAGACCGCCCATAGACGACGCCACTGTTCATCACCGCGCCCAGCCCGTTCTTGCCGTGATAGATCAGGGCATAGCCGCCGGCGGCCTCGTTCTGGGGATAGGCGTCGGTGGAGTCGCGGATCTGAAGCAGGCCATCGAGTCCCGCGAACGCCGTGGTGCCGCATTGCAGCGAACTGGCTGCGGTGTAGGTCACGTCGACGGCGTAGGAAATGAACCGATTGAAGCCATCGGACGCCTCGTCCCGTTGCAGCCCCACCGTGCGATAGGGCACGATGCCGCGCGCCGCCGTACCGGTGCAGCCAGCATTCTCGTTCCCGTCGTAATCGGTGTCGGGGCAGGGCAGGCTATCGTTGGCGAGAACGTAGACGAGCAGGGCCGTCTCGATCTTGTCCATGTTCGACAGCGTCTTGTCGTGCGCGGCCTTGTCGAGGACGGCGGTCATGGCGAGAATGCCACCGCCGAGCATCAATCCCAGGATGCTCATGGCGATCGCCATCTCGATCAGCGTAAAGCCCGCCGGTCGCGCGCAGGAAGTCTTTGTTGTTGCCCTCATGAGACGAGAAGCGTAACACAGAAGGGTGGTGGAATGAAGCGCCGGCTGCGGAGCAAAGGACAATGCTTTGGTGTCGCACTCGCCCCGACCGTGGCTCCAGCGCCGCGTTCACGTTGGTCGAACTGGCCATCGTGCTGGCGCTGATCGGTTTGGTCGGCTCTGGCGCGCTAATGTCCTATGACGCCGTTCGCGAGCGCGGCAATCTGGCGCAGACGCGAACGGCGATGGACCGGATCGAACGCGCCTTGGCGCTGTTCGTATCGCAGCAGGGGCGCCTTCCCTGCCCCGCCACCACCATCGCCGGCATCGAGGCGGCGTCTTGCACCACGGCCGGATCGACTTTTGGGCTGGTGCCCTGGTCGAGTTTGGGCCTGCCGCTGGCCGACGTGATCGACGGCTGGAACAACGCCATCGACTATGCCGTGACGCAAGGCCTGGCCACGGGCAATCCGCTTGACTGCGATTCGGGCAACGCCAACATCACCGGGACGGGTACCGCCGGCGATCTGGCGGCGTGCTATTCCAACGAAGCCTATGGCTGTACCGGGACCATGGCCTGGACGCTGATCAGTCATGGCAAGAACGGTCTGGGCGCAAGGACGGCGGGCGGCGTGGCGCGCGCCAATCCGACCGCGACGCGCCCCGCCGAATGTTTGAACGCGGGCCTTGGCAGCACCTGCGCCGGAACGAACGTCACCGAATTCCGCGTCGAGCCGGTGACCGCGACCAATATCGGCTTCGACGACATCGTGCGAGCCCGGCCGGCCACCCGGATCATGGCCGACGCGGGCTGCCGCTGGCAACGCGCCGACTATGTGGGCGGCGGCGGGGGAACCACCTACGCCACCGATTTGAGCAACATCTCGAACTCGCAGGTCACCATCGCCAATACGACCGCCGCCAATGCCACCACCTCGATTCAACTCGTCAAGGCGGCCGACGGCACCAGCTTTTCGGACAGCGAGAGCGGCGCGGGCAATGTCAATTTCGGAAGCATCGCGACCACGACCGATCCGGACTCCCCGGTGGCCGACCTGGGAGGCACGCGCACGGCCTCGTGCCTGTGGCTCAACACCCCGTTCGACTTCGGGGCCGAGCGGCTGTCGGTCTATCTCGAGGCCCAGATGGGCGAGGGCGAGACCAACATCGACACCGCCGGAGGGACTGCGGACGGCTTTACCGTCATCGTCATTCCGGGCACATCCACCGTCACCGCCTCGACCTGCGGCGGCGATTCGGGTGTTGGCATGGCCTACAGCAATTCTGGCCACGGCAATGCTGGAAACACCAATTACACCCTGAGCGCCCCCAACGGCATCTTTCCATTGGGTAATGCCGCCAATAAGATGGCGATCGAATTCGACAATTGGACGGTCAACGCCAACGACCCCAGCTACAATCATGTCGCCATTCTGCGCGGTGACAGCACCGACCACGGCACGGCGATCTCGTCGGCCTCCACCTATTACAACTCCGCGCCCGGCTGCCCGTCGTCGAGTTCGACGCTGGCGGTGAATGGCGCCGCGAATTGGGGCTGCACGCTGCGACGGCAGGAGGTCGCCTGGATGGACATTCGGCGCTCGACCACCTCGACCGCGCCGGCCTATTCGGTCACCCAGCCGGCACCCTTCACGGCGCGGATCGACATGACCCGGCAGTGCAACCAGGGTTGCACATCCTGCTCGGCGGGTGGCGGCAACTACATGCAGATCAAGGTGTGGGCCGACTGCCCGGACGCCGACCTGTGCAGCGCCATCGAAGACGACAATTCCACCGCGCTGAACACGCCGCTGTCGATCACCAACGCGAACGTCACCAACTTCTCGTCGGTCAACTCCGATCCGCAAAGCGGATCGAACGCCGGCAAGATCACCATCGTAACCACCACGGGAACCTATGATCTGGCGGCGGCCGGCTTCAAGGTCGGCGACCACGTCCGCTTCACCTCGGGCACCACGACCGACGAGTTCACCGTGGCGGCGATCAGCGGCAATGTGATGACCGCGTCCTACGGCCAGGACGATTTGTCCGACACCAATTACAACAGCTTCACCCTGACCC
>JADFZP010000245.1 GCA_015232485.1 Alphaproteobacteria bacterium | reverse complement strand
GCGGTGACGTCGCCCTTGGCGTCGAAGCCGATGTTGCCCAGCACGGTGTCGAACTTCTGCTTCTTGAGAACCTCGGCGACCTTCTTGGGTTCGACGGTGCCGGCCTTCTCGGCCGCCTGGGCCCAGGCCTGCATGGCGCCGTAGGTGTAGAGGGTATAGCCCTCGGGGTGGGCGCCCTGCTTGACGAACTTCTCGACGATGTCCTTGTTGGCCGGGATGCGGGCCGGGTCGGGGCTGAAGGTCATCAGGGTGCCTTCGCCGGCCGGGCCGGTGATCGACCAATAATCAAGGCTGACCAGCGCGTCGCCCGAGACCAGCACGGCGTTCAGGCCCTGCTCGCGGGCCTGACGGACGATCAGGCCGGCTTCCTGGTAGTAGCCGCCCAGATAGATCACGTCGACCTTGGCGCCCTTCATCTTGGAGACCAGAGCCGAATAGTCCTTCTCGCCCTTGGTGATCGCCTCGTACATCACCTCGGTGACGCCCTTGGCGTTCAGCGCCTTCTTGGTCTCGTCGGCCAAGCCCTTGCCGTAGGCGGTCTTGTCGTGGATGACGGCGATGTTCTTGCCCTTGAAGTTGTCGACCAGATAGGCGGCGGCCACGGCGCCTTGCTGATCGTCACGGCCGCAGGTGCGGAACACCATCGGCAGGCCGCGCTCGGTGAATTGCGGGTTGGTCGAAGCCGGCGAGATCTGGAGGATGTTCTCCTCGTTATAGACGTTCGAGGCGGGGATCGACGAGCCCGAGCAGAAATGCCCGAACACCGCCTTCACGCCGCGCGAGGCCATCTGGTTGGCGACCGCGACCGCCTGCTTGGGATCGCAAGCGTCGTCGCCCACTTCGAGCTTCAGCTTCTGGCCGAGCACGCCGCCCTTGGCGTTCATTTCGGCCACGAACATCTCGGCCCCGCGCTTCATCTGGTCGCCGAACGAGGCTTCCGAGCCGGTCAGGGGGCCGTTCATGGCCACCGAGATTTCGGCGCGGGCGTCGACGGCGCCCAGCACGGTCATGGCGGAGGCGGCCAGCAGAAGAGTCTTCAGCTTGGTCATCAGTTCGTGCTCCCTGTGTGGTGGAATTTCTGAACGGTCTCGAACCGTGTGCGATCAGCAGTCTAACAGCGCCCGAATGCATCGCAACAAGAGTCTCGGCTCGTCCCGCCGCTCAACCTTCGCGCCGATCGCGCCACGAGAAAAGGCCCGTCTGTTCATACAGCCAAGGGTACTGCGCCGCCATTTTGCGCGCCCGCGTCATGCGATAGGCGGCGGTGGCGATGCCGTACAGCACCGCTCCGTCGAGCAGATAGCCGGTCGGCGACAGCAAGACCCCCTCGAACAACGCGAAGATCAGGAAACGGGTGCCCAGCCCCATCAGCAGGGCATAGGGCAGGGTATGGGCGAAGGGCCGCCACGTCGCGGCCAGCGCTTGGCCGGTCATGAAGGCGGCGCCGCCGCCCAACGCCCAGGTGACGCCAAGCCATACGCCCAGGCTGGTGCCCAACGGCTCGATCATGAGGCCCCCCCGTCGCCATGGCCGCCTTCCAGATAGGCGGCGCGCACCTCGGGATTGGCGAGCAGGTCCTTGCCGGCGCCCGACAGCACGATGTTGCCGTTGACCATGACATAGCCGCGATGGGCCAGCCGCAGGGCGTGGAAGGCGTTCTGCTCGACCATGAAGACGGTGACCTTCTCCTCGCCGTTGATGGCGCGGATGATCTCGAAGATCTGTTTGACCACCAAGGGCGCCAAGCCCAGCGAAGGCTCGTCGAGCAGCAATAGGCGCGGCCGGCCCATCAGCGCGCGGCCGATCGCCAGCATCTGCTGCTCGCCCCCCGACAGCGTGCCGCCGCGTTGGGTCAGGCGCTCCTTCAGGCGGGGGAAGAAGGTCAGCACCCGTTCGAGGTCGCTGTCGAAATGTTTCGGGTCGCCGACCACGGCGCCCATTTGCAGGTTCTCGAACACCGTCATGCGCGGGAAGATGCGGCGGCCCTCGGGGCTGTGGCCGATGCCACGCCGCGCGATCAGGTGGGTGGCGAGGCGGGTGATGTCCTCGCCGTCCAGCAAGATGGTGCCGCGGGATGCGCGCGGCTTGCCGCACAGCGTCATCAGCAACGTCGTCTTGCCGGCCCCGTTGGCGCCGATCATGGTGACGATCTCGCCCGCCTCGACGGTCAGATCGACGCCGTGCAGCGCCTCGATGCGGCCGTAGCCGGAATGGATGCCCGAAAGCGAGAGAAGCGGCTGGCTCATGGCGCCTTGCCTTCCAGGTCGCGGTCGAGATCGGCCGCCACCTCGGGCGGCAGGTCCTCGTCCTCGGGGGTGCCGAGATAGGCGCGGATCACCGCCGGATCGGCGCGGATGTCGGCCGGCAGGCCGTCGGCGATCAGGCGGCCGTAATCGAGCACCACGATATGGTCCGAGATTTCCATCACCACGCTCATGTCGTGCTCGATCAGCAGGACGCCGATGCCCTGTTCGTCGCGGATGTCGCGCAAAAGCTGGTTCAACTCGGCCGATTCGCGGGGGTTGAGGCCGGCGGCCGGCTCGTCCAGGCACAACAGGACCGGCTGGGTGCACATCGCCCGCGCGATCTCCAGGCGGCGCTGCGAGCCGTAGGGCAGGTTGGCGGCCTCCCAATCGGCCTGGGCGGTCAGCCCCACCTTGTCCAGCCAATAGCGCGCCAGATCGACGGCGCGGCGCTCGGCGTCGCGATAGCGGCGCAAGCCCAGGATGCCGGCCAGCGAGAACGCCGAGGCGCCCATCAGCTCGTTATGCTGCGCGACCACAAGGTTTTCCAGCACGCTCATCCGCGAAAACAGGCGGATGTTTTGGAAGGTGCGCGCCACATTGGCCTTCTGCGAAATGCGGAAGCCCTCCATGCGTTCGAGCAGCAGGGGGCCCTTGGCGGGATGGCGCAGGGTCAGCCGCCCGACGCTGGGCACATAGAAGCCGGTCAGGCAATTGAAGACGGTGGTCTTGCCCGCGCCATTGGGGCCGATGATCGCGGTGATCTCGCGATTGGCGGCGACGAAGGACAGGTCGTTGATGGCGACCAGCCCGCCGAAGCGCATGGTCAGGTGTTCGACCTCGAGCAGCGGCGTGGTGGTCATGGCGCGCGCTCCCCGCCCGGCGGGTGAAGGCGCATGGTGGGATCGCGGTTGGACAGCAGGCCGCGCGGCCGCCACAGCATGATCAGCACCATGGCGCCGCCGAAGGCCAGCATCCGGTATTGCTGCAAGTCGCGGAACCACTCGGGCAGGCCGACCAGCAGCAGGGCGGCCAGAACGATGCCGATCTGGCTGCCCATTCCACCCAGCACGACGACCGCCAGGATGATCGCCGACTCGATGAAGGTGAAGCTTTCCGGGCTGACGAAGCCCTGGCGGGCGGCGAAGAACGATCCGGCGAAGCCCGCGAACATGGCGCCCAGCGCGAAGGCCGACAGCTTGGTGTTGGTCGGGTTGATGCCCAGCGAGCGGCAGGCCGTCTCGTCCTCGCGCAACGCCTCCCAGGCGCGGCCGATCGGCAGGCGACGGATGCGCAGGGTGAACAGATTGGTCAGCATGGCCAAAGCGAGGATCAGGAAGTAAAGGAAGATCACCCGATGGTACGAGGAATAATCCAGCCCGAAGAAGCTGGAGAAGGTGGCGGGCTCGCCTTCGATCGGCGCCCTGAACTCCAGCCCGAAGAAGCTGGGCCGCGCCACGTTGGAGATGCCGTTCGGTCCGCCGGTGACATGGTACCAGTTCAGCAGCACGATGCGGATGATCTCGCCGAAGCCCAGCGTGACGATCGCCAGATAGTCGCCGCGCAGGCGCAGCACGGGAAAGCCCAGCGCCACTCCGAAGCTGGCCGCCAGCAGCCCGGCCAGCGGCAGGCACACCCAAAACGACAGCCCGAAGGTGGACGACAGCAGGGCGTAGGAATAGGCGCCGACCGCGTAGAAGGCGACGTAGCCGAGATCGAGCAACCCGGCCAGACCGACCACGATGTTGAGGCCCCAGCCCAGCATCACATAGATCAGCACCAGGGTGGCGCGGTCGACCACGTTGCGATCCGAGAAGGGCAGGAACGGCAGCACGATGGCGAAGCCCAGCATCAGCCAGCCGAGCGGCCCCATCCATCCGGCCAGCCGCTCGCCGAACCGGGCGAAGGCGCGCCGCCCGGCCGCCACGCCGCCGGTCATCGCGCCGCGCGCCAAAAGCCGCATCGCCAAACGGCCCAGGAACACCACCAGCGCCGCTTGCCACACCCAATCGATTCGGGTGTCGAGCAGCAGGCCCTGCACGCTGTCGATCAGGCGGATGCCCAACAGCGGCACGGCCAGCACGGCGGCGACCAGCGAGGCCAGCGCCGCGTCCTTCAGCATTTCGGCGAAGCCTTGGCTCCGCGCGGTGTCGCCAGCGACCGCCATCTCACACCTTCTCGATCTCGGGGCGGCCGAGCAAGCCGCTGGGCCGGAAGATCAGCACCAGCACCAGGATCGAAAAAGCCGCCACGTCCTTGTATTCGATGGTGAAGTATCCCGACCAGAAGGCCTCGATCAAGCCGATCAGCAGGCCGCCCAGCATGGCGCCCGGCAGCGAGCCGATGCCGCCCAGCACCGCCGCGGTGAAGGCTTTGATGCCGGCCAGGAAACCGATGTAGAAATCGACCACGCCGTAATACAGGGTGACCATCATCCCCGCGACGGCGGCCAACGAGGCGCCGATCACGAAGGTCGCCGAAACGATCCGGTCGACATTGACGCCCAGCAGCGAGGCCATCGTCATGTCCTGCTCGGTGGCGCGTTGGGCGCGGCCCAGCGAGGTGCGGGTGATCAGGTAGGTGAAGCCGGCCATCAGGGCCAGGGTGACCACCACGATGATGATCTGAAGATAAGACAGCGACACCGCGAAGCCGTCCGCCTCCATCACGGTGAAGCCGCCGCGAATCACCGGCGGCAGCGGCTTGACCCGCGCGCCCTGCACCAACTGCACGTAGTTCTGGAGAACGATCGACATGCCGATCGCCGAGATCAACGGCGCCAGCCGGAACGAGCCGCGCAGCGGGCGATAGGCGATGCGCTCGACCGCCCAGCCGTAAAGCGCGGTGAAGAACATCGCCACGACCAGGACCAGCAGCAAGGCGAGCGGCACATAGGTGATTCCGGCCGCGCCCACCACCAGGAAGGCGATCAGCGAGATAAACGCGCCGATCATGTAAATCTCGCCATGGGCGAAATTGATCATGCCGATGATGCCGTAGACCATCGTGTAGCCGATGGCGATCAGGCCATAGATGGCACCCAGCGTGATGCCGTTGATGAGCTGCTGGACGAAATATTCCATTCGACGGCCGGCTCTCCGGGTTGACCTGCCGACCACCCTAGCAACACCCGGCGCGCTGTCAAGAATTTGAGATCACGGACGAAATTCGATGGTAGTACCAAGCCCGGCTGGACATCGCCCCCAGGCCTCCCCAAATGACGCCGGATGATCGCGTTCCTCTCCGTCCTGCTCGTCCTGGTTTTGCTCGCCCTGCTGGGCGTGCTGGCCACCGGCGTCTTCGTGTTCGCCAAGGGCGGCGATTTCAACCGCCGCCACGGCAACCGCCTCATGAACCTGCG
>JADFZP010000244.1 GCA_015232485.1 Alphaproteobacteria bacterium | reverse complement strand
CCGAGCGTCGCGGGCGGGTCGACGAACTCGCCCGGACGGCGACGGCGGTGGAGGCCGCCGCCTGCGAGGCCGAGGCGTTGGCCGCGCGGGCGCTGGGGGCACTGGTGCCTCGCGGCCTGCGCGACCTGATCCTCGGTCTGTTCCCCTCGGTCAAGGCCGCCCGCTGGGAGGCTTCGCGCCGGATCATGGCGGCGGCTGGCGAAAGCCATGGTCCGTTCGCCCTGATCGCGGTTCCAGCGTTCGAATCGGTGCGCATCCATCTGGCGTCCAGGTCCGAGGCGGCAAGGACGTTGGCCCGACAGGCGCGCGCCAAGGCCGACCAGGCGAAAGCGGCCGATGATGCCGCGGACCGCGAGGCGCAGGCGGCGCTCGCCGAATTCCGCTTGGCGCTCGAGAGGTGGAGAAAGGCCGAGGTCGCGTGGCGGGGGCATGCCCAAACCCTAGCGGAACTGGGGTCGGCCGTGCTGTCCGACCTGGACGCGCGCCGGCTGATCGACGAGCCGGTCCTGGCCGAACGCATTCTCGACGTGACGTGGCGCTACGACTTGTTCCGGCTGGCGACGCATTACTGGGAAGCGCGCTGGCTGCTCTCGGTCGAGGAACTGACCCGCGGCTCGGAAGAGCCATTGCGCAGGTTGTCGCGAAAGCGGCGCGACGACGCCGTGTTCCGGCTGCGCCATCTGGCGCAGCTTACGCCATGCTTCGTCTCGACGCTGTTCATGCTGCCCGAACATCTGCGGTGCTTCGAGCCCGGCGCCCCGGACGACGCCAAGAACCCGCCGCTGTTCGATGCCGTCGACCTGCTGATCGTCGATGAGGCCGGACAGGTCTCGCCCGAGGTCGGCGCGTTGCCGCTTGCCCTTGCGAAGCGGGCGTTGGTGGTCGGCGACGTTCACCAGATCGAGCCGGTATGGTCGATCGGGCCGGACAGCGACCGCGGCAATGTCGTCAAGCACGGCCTCGCCGAGGCGGAAGACGCGCTGGAATTGGCGGGCGCGTTGGCGCGCAATGGCAGCCTGATGCAACTGGCCCGTGGCGCCACGGCCTTCACGCGGCCGGACGAGAAGGGCATGTTCCTCGACGAGCATCGTCGCTGCCAAGCCGCCATGGTGAAGGTCTGCAACGACCTGGTTTATAGGGGACGGCTCAAGCCGTGCTCCAAGCCGCTCGACGATCCCCTTCTGCCGGTCTTGGGGTGGGCTCAACTGCGCGCACCGTCTGGCCGGATGGGCTCCAGCCGGTTCAACACCGGCGAGGCGGAGGCGATCGCCGAATGGCTGGGCCGCCGCCGCCGCGCCATCGAGGCGCATTATGGCCGGCCATTGGAACGGCTGGTCGGAGTCGTCACGCCGTTCGGAGCCCAGAGCGGCGTCCTCCGCGCCGCTGCGGGCCGTCACGGCATCGGCGAGGACATGACCGTCGGCACGGTTCACGCGCTGCAAGGCGCCGAGCGTGAGATCGTGCTGTTCTCGCCGACGCACACCGCCGAGGACGGCCCCAATCCATTCTTCGACCGCGGCCCCAACATGCTCAATGTCGCGGTGTCGCGGGCCAAGCACAGTTTTCTGGTGTTTGGCGACATGCGCATTTTCGATCCGAAGCGGAACCAGCCATCCGGCAAGCTGGCCCGGCACCTCTTCGGTTCCGATGGCGTCGAGATCCACGACGTGGTGAGCCGGCCGCAGTTCATGGGCGACGACCTTGCCGCCGACACGGTCCGCGTCGAGACCTTGCGACAGCACCGGGACCTGCTTCGCGCCGCCTTCGAGGTCGCCCGCCGACGCGTGCTGGTGGTCTCTCCGTATCTGCGCGTCAGCGCGGTGCGCGACGACGGCGTGGACGAGTTGGTGCGCCTCGCCACCCGCCGCGGCGCGACGGTGACCGTGGTTTACGATCCCGAGCAAAACGTCGACCGCGCCGGGGTGATGGCCGCCACCACGCAGGCCGTTCGGCTGCTGACCGAGTCCGGGGCCGAACTGCGCGCCGTCGATCGCATTCACCACAAGACCCTGGCGGTGGATGACGCCTGGATCGCCGAGGGTTCGTTCAACTGGCTGTCGGCCGCGCGCGACGAGACCGCGAGCTATGCCCGGCTTGAGCGCACGCTCCAGTACCGGGGGTCGCGCGCCGCCGATTTCATCGACGCCGCATGGGCGGAAGTGGCGGGGGGCGCGACCTGAAATGGCTGACCGCCGGCATCCCTGGACCCGCTATTGGCTTCCCTGGGACGGCAAGCCCGCGCTGTTGTGGTCACATGATCTTTCTGCCGACGTGGGCAATCACCGCTTTCGTGTTCTCGGGATCCAGGCGGAAATGCAGGCGCCCGCAACCAGGCGTGAAACGCGCATGCAGATCGAAGGTACGCTTTATCCCGTCCAGATCGTTGAATTGGCAAAGAAGTTTACGGTTCTTGTGCTCGGGGGTAACAAGACTTCCCCATTTGGGCTGGGCCGTTATTCCGGGGCTCCATTCGGCGAGGGCATCGTCCAATTCTCTCATTCGCTTTACAATTTCCTTGAGCCAAGGGTGACCAGGGAGGAGCATTCGGCACTGCGCTTCCGTTCTGGGTAGGAAAACGAGGCGTGGAAACAGTTCGGCGCGCCGGGCCCACAAATCGGCGCCATCGGATACCGGCGCCATGCACGCCAATTTTAGCCAGTCTCCATGGCCCTCAACGTGCGCCGGAACGCAGGCGTGAAAAGCCTCCACCATCACTTGCTCGAGCAGCACCTCGCCAGCATCGTCCTCGCACAACGACCGTTTGGCCAAGGCAACCTTGCAGACCTGCCAAGTGTCCCGGTGTGCGAACGAAACGGCCAGCCCGCCGAATAGATGAGACAGACCAAGCCCTTCCGCGATTACGCCGTCCAGCTCGTATTCAAGAGTACCGATTTCGCTGCCGATTTCCCCCAAGCAGACGCGGAATGGCGCCCTGTTCTCGAGTCCGCGCAACCAGCGCCATTGATCCCGGGACTCCGGTTCGTTGCACCACCGAGCGACGCTGTAACCAGCACCCAATGCCATCCCGTTCAGCGGAACCGACGAGTGCAGCACGGTGTCGGGTCGCTTGGCTTTGATGGCTTTGAGGACCTTCACCAGGGCATCCATCAAAGCCCTGCCCGTGTGGATATCCAGAGCATCGCGCGGCTCGGATAATTCGTTCAGAAAGACCATCATTGTCATTGCGGCGCCCTCAGTCCAACAGGGAGTCCAGGGACTTGTCCCATTGGTCGAAGAAGCCGTCCGGCCAGAACGTCAGTCGGCCTTGTCGGGTTATTTTGGGCGAGTGGATCTCTGCGGCCAGTATACCGCGAGGGCGGCTAAAATAGTGCGCTGCCACGTCGTCCGGGGGCAACTCGCCAGACTTTACGGCCATGCGAATTCCATTGAGCACATGATCACTATGCGTTTCGACTACGATCTGAACACCGGTGGCCGCTGTCAGAGCCATCAGCCGACCGATTGCCGCCTGTCCCTGCGGATGCAGATGGGCCTCAGGATTTTCCAGCAAAATAAGCCCCCCAGGTGGGGTTGCCAGGCAGGCGACGACAATGGGTAATGAATAGCTCAGTCCGAAGCCGACATTGGTCGGCCGGTAGCGGCCTGAGCTGCTCAATCCGGCGCTGGCGCCGTAGGCGTAGCTCAGGCGCACGAAATCGGTCTTCTCAATGTCCTCGACGGCAATCCGGACGCCCGGGCTGAACTCCTGCATCCAGGCATTGACCTGCGACAACAGGCCAGGTTTGGCGTCCCCGTCGTCATCCCGTCTCCGTCTGAGCGGCTCAGGCACGGGACGGTCTTGAAAGATGCTCAAGAAATGGGCGGCGTACTCCCCGCGCGCGCCGAGAAAGTGCCGTCGCCCAACGCTGTGATAGGACTTTCCGTAGCTGACAGCCGGGTTGACGCGATCGGCGCGAAGGTACTGGAACCAGTCGCCAAATAGCGAAAGCTGGGAGACGGAGCCTTCTTGATCCGGTGGCTCATCATATCGGAGGACATCGCTTGATCTCTCGTATTGAACCATCCAGCGATGGACCGACCCCCCGGAGGTCCTGATTTTCGCCCCTATGACAGGTATTTCTGAGTATTCGTGGAGGACATCTTCGGCTACGCCAAGCTCAACCAGCTCACCGTTAAGCAACCACCCCTCTTCACTTAGAATACCAGATTCAAACGACTGACGCAGAAGGGCCAAAACTTGTAGCACGGAACTCTTGCCAGTTCCATTGAGTCCAGAAAGCAGGGTGAGCGGGGCCAATGGTACGCGACAATCGTCGAACACCTTGAAATTCGTTAAATGCAGCTCTTCAAGCATAGCGGCTAACTCGCCAAGATGATAGTTCTAAACAAATTCTCTATTCCTTCAAACCGTCTCTTCACTTTCCTGATATCGCCAGTTCCCTGTGAAATGGCGGAATCAAAGTCCTTGTCGTTCATTAGCTCTATGAACGCATTCTTGACATCGTTGCTTCTCAGCGTCAGCGTCTCGCGGTCCTGGTCCGTCAGACCTGCAATGTTGACACTGACCGCCTCGAACAGAGCCTTGTTGATGGGGTAACGCACTTCATTGGGGCGGTAGCGTTTGCGGAAGGCGTCATTGCCGAAAATACCATGGGCCGTCACCATTGCCGCCAGGAATTCCTGATGCAGGCGCTGGCGCGCGGAATCATCCAAAGTGTTCAGGGTGCGCATGGCCTCCACAAGGAAACGATCGAAGTCATACGACTTGTAGACCCGAAAATGAGTCAGGCGGAAAGCGACGAATCGCAGGACCAGTTCCCGGTCCGCCATGCGTTCGTCTTTGATGCTGTCGGCGGTAGCGGCTTTGAACTCCGGGCTCTCCGACCATTCCTTCAGAATATTCCTGGCCGGTCCTGGGATGATGGCGTGGCGTAATTCCTGGCTGGACAGCGGCATACCACCGGTGTTGATACGGGCAAAAATGTTGTATTTGACGGCCTCCGGGGTCCCATGACGAATCAGGTGAACCACCAGTTCGGTTTCGAGCAGTCGGCGTTTTAGGCGCGCGGGAAGCTGGTCAAAGGTCTTGTCCCGGAAATCCCGGTCCAGGTATTCCAGCCCCTGCAGGCTCAGCCGTGTACCTTCGATCGCTTCTGGTTCGACAAACCGGGCGATGGCCGTCAGGCGTTGTATGCCGTCGACAATGGCCCAATTCTCATCCTTGTCTTCAGCGGCATACAAGGTGGGTAGCGGAATCTTTAGCAGCAGCGATTCGATCAGCCGGCTCTGACGTTGATCCGTCCAGATACCGAGTCGGCGCTGGAAATCCGGTTTGAGGTTGATCGCCTTGTCCTTGATGCGCGCCAGCAACAGTTGGACCGTCATGTTGCGGGTGCTGACCTCGATTTTCTCGGGATCGAACGGCTGGTTGATCGCGACCGGACCTTCCTCAATGCGTTCGGCCTCAATGCCGCTGCCCATACCCAAGGACGTCACGTCCTCGGCGACCTGGTTGTCAACGGAACTTGCCACTTCGCACGTCTCCTTTTCCCAAGCTCAGGCTAACCCGTCACGCCACATGCACCCACCAATCCTGTTCGGGCACATACACATAGCTTCCCGGCACCAGCGTATGGAAGGCGGCGT
>JADFZP010000243.1 GCA_015232485.1 Alphaproteobacteria bacterium | reverse complement strand
ATAAGTCAGGCGCTGGGCGGCATGTAGGGCGTGACGCGGTTGATCCAGGCCAGGATCTGCAAGCCCTTCGCCGAATAAAGCAAAGCGTCGCCGGTTCCGGTGATCATCAAATCCCTCGCCACCACGAAATGCTCGGGCAGCAGCGGAAAGCTGCCCCGGTTGTTGGTCGCCTCGCCGGTCGAGAGGCTGCCGGCGCTTTGCCCCTCGATTTTCCACCCCTGCATTTGCAGCAGGGTCATGAACAGCCAGGGGCGGCGGATGTCGACGCGACAGAAGCGGAACGAGATCTTCAGGTTGGGTTGGGCCGGATCGGGCGTGGTGACCGCGATCGACGGCACGAACGGCCAGCCCGAGGCGCGCTCCGGGTCGGCGAAATCGGACGGCGAGACGTAGGATGGGTGATAGCTGACGCCCGGCTGCACGACGCTGGCCAAGCTGGTGCTGGAGAACGCCTGATTGGCCGAGGACAACACCGACGCCACCGGATTGGTGGCGGTCAAGCGCAATCTCGGCTTGCCCGCCGCAGGCGCGGCCTTGGCCTTGGCGTCTTGCAGCTTGCTCCAGGCGGCGCGGACGACAGCCTCGAAGTCGGGGCGCAGCGCCTCCCAGGCCGCCGCGCCGGTGGCGGTCGACAGGTCGAAGCGCAGGCGGTGAGCGATCAGATTGGCCGCCGCGTCGGCATAGGCGCGCTCGAGGTCGAGGGTTTCGATGACGCTTGGCGGGTGGTCGGCGATCGGCGTGGGCGCGTTCACCGTCACCCGTCGCTCGACATCGACGACGGGCGCCTTGGCCATCAAACGCGCCGTCGTGGTGGCCGGCGAGGCCAGCAGGATGAACTGGTAAACCTGCTCGACCAGATTGCCCGATTGGGTATAGCCCTGGCTGAGCAGCGGGATCGGATTGACCAGGGTCGAGACGTTTTCGGTCGCGAGTTGAAGGCCCTGTTGATTGTCGGGCGACCAGGGATTCTGGTAGTCGGCCTCTTTGAGCGTCGCGCCCGGCCAGGAATAGGCGAAAAACACCTGATCGTCGGCCGTGGCGGCCGGCAGTCCGCTCGCCGGGCTTTCGGTATAGGCGGCCAGGATGGTCTTGTAGATGGCCTGGGTGATGGCCGGCTGCGAGATGTCGAAGCCCATGGCGCGCCCTCGATCGACGTTGGGGAGGGAAACCCGCCCGCCGAGCCGAAGCTCCGCGAGCGGGGTCGCGGTCAGTTGCCGGGCGGGCAACTCGGCACGATGGTGTTGATCCAGCCAATGATCTGCAAACCATTGTTGCTGATCGTCCGACCGTCGAATTCCGAGCTGAACTTGCTGCTCGACGAGCCGGTCGAGTACGAGCCGCTGATGGCGAACGGACCCCAGCCGAACGACGAACTGGCCGAGGTGGCGCTGCTGACCGCCTCGGAATCCTCTTTGCCCCAATCGGCGGTGATCGCCAGATCGCGCACCGCGATGAACGAGGTCGGCAGGATCGGGAACGGCGTGTTGAGCGGCTGGTCCTTGGTGCCGTTCGACAGTCCACCCGGCCCGAAGCCGCTAAGGCTCCAGCCCTTCATGCTGAACAGCAGCATGTTCAGCCAGGGGCGGGTGATGTCGATGCGCGCGAACTTGAAGCTCACCTTCAGGTTCTGGGTGGTCTTGTCCATCGATTGGTGGCTGTCCTCCTTCGAGAACGAGCCGCCCAGGGACCACAGGCCCCATCCGGCGTTGCCGCCGCTCGACATCTTGGTGTAGTCCGAGTTCGAGGACGTCTTCAGGCTCCCGGAATCGATCGTCACCAGGGTCCAGTCGTCGGCGGCCGAGGCCGCGAACCAGTTGGCGGGCGAGGCGTAGCAGGCCGAGTAGGTCTTGCCCGGATCGCTGAGGCTGGACCGACGGGTGTTGGTGAACAGCGCCTTGGCGGCGGCGAACGCGACACCCGCCTGATTGTTGGAAGACTGCGACAGCACCGCGAGCTGGGCCTCCACCTTGGTCTTCTGGGCGTTGATCCAGTCGCTCCAGGCGGTGTTGACGGCGTCGAGGAAGGTGGGGCCGATCAGCGACCATTTGCGCTGGTCGGCGGGCTTCGTCATGTCGTACTGGAAGTAATTGGCCATCATGCTGACGACCGCGTTGTCGTAGGCCTTCTTCTTCAGCTTGTAGGTGGCGTAGACGCGCGAGTCGACCTTGACGGTGATCTTCTTTCCGTCGCCGTCGTAGTCCGTTCCATCGGTCTGAAGGAACGCCAGGGCTTCGTCATAGGCCTTCTGGGCCGCCGGATCGACCGGGGGCGGCACGACCGTCGCCTCGACGACGGTGGCGTAGATGTCGGACACGTTCTGGCCGTTCTGGGCCGAGATCGGGTTGAGCGACATCACCTTGTCGACCATCAGCGACAGGGTCTCGGTGGCCATCGTGCTGCCGTCGGGATTGCTGGCGCTCCACGGATCGGCGAACTGCGAGACGTCGATCTGCATGCCGGGCCATTGCAGCGACAGGTAGGTCTGCGCCGCCTGGCTTGCGCCCTCGGTCTGCGCGCCGGCCGGAGGACTGGTGAACGCGCTGAACAGCGTGTCGTAGATCGCCTGAAGCATCTCGTCTTGGTTGAGTGACATATCCCATCCCCATGAAGATTGAGTGTCGCGAACGGCTTCCAACGGCGGCGATGCCGCCTAGGTGGTCGTTCTCTCTTCGAGGGTATAGATGCCTATTCATGTGGTCAACGCGCGTGTCAACTTGTGCGCGGTTTATGACGAATTAATACGACCGTATGCAAGTCGGCCAAAAAAAAGACCGCGCCCTCGCGAGGCGCGGTCCCTTTCGAAAACCCGACGAAAAGATCAGGCGGCCTTGGCCGAGATGATCTCGTCGGCGACGTTCTTCGGCACCGGATCGTAGTGGTCGAATTCCATCGTGAAGGTCGCCCGGCCCGAGGTCATCGAGCGCAGGTCGCCGATATAGCCGAACATTTCGCTCAGCGGCACGTGGGCCTCGACGGCCAGATTGGTGCCACGGTCGAGCTGCCCCAGGATCATGCCGCGACGACGGTTCAGGTCGCCGATGATGTCGCCCAGATGCTCCTCGGGGGTGACGCACTCGACCTTCATGATCGGCTCGAGCAGGACCGGCCCGGCGCGGCGCATGGCCTCGCGGAAGCAGGCCTTCGCGGCGATTTCGAAGGCGATCGCGCTGGAGTCGACGTCGTGGTACTTGCCGTCGATCAGCGTGGCCTTGAAGTCGACCGTCGGATAGCCGGCCAGGACGCCGTCCTCCATCTGGGTCTTGACGCCCCACTCGACCGCCGGGATGTACTCCTTCGGCACGACGCCGCCGGTGACGCCATCGGTGAAGGTGAAGCCCGCGCCGCGCTCCTGGGCCTCGAAGCGGATCTTGACCTCGGCGAACTGACCCGAGCCGCCGGTCTGCTTCTTGTGGGTGTAGACGTGCTCGACGGTCTGGGTGATCGTCTCGCGATACGCCACCTGCGGCCGGCCCATGATCGCTTCCACGCCGAATTCGGTGCGGATGCGGTCGATGGTGATTTCCAGATGCAGCTCGCCCATGCCGCGCAGAATGGTCTGGCCGGTTTCCTTGTCCAGTTCCAGCTTCAGCGAGGGATCGGCGCGAACCATCTTGCCCAGCGCGGCGCCCAGCTTCTCCTGGTCGACCTTGCTCTTCGGCTCGACCGACACGCTGATCACCGGGTCGGGGAACTTCATGCGCTCGAGGATCACCGGATGGGCCTGATCGCACAGCGTGTCGCCGGTCTCGGTCTCGGTCAGCGAGACGAAGGCGATGATGTCGCCGGCGCGCGCCTCTTCGATCGCGTTGGTGTCCTTGGCGTGCACTTCGACCATGCGGCCGATGCGCTCTTTACGGCCGCGGGTCGAGTTCAGCAGGGTGGTGCCCTTGGTGACCACGCCGGAATAGATGCGGCTGAAGGTCAGCGTGCCGAACTGGTTGTTGATGACCTTGAAGGCCAACGCCGAGAAGGGCTCGTCGTCCGAGCAATTGCGCTCGCCGATTTCGACGCCTTCCTCGTTGACGGTCTTGATGGCGGGCACGTCGGTGGGGGCCGGCATGTAGGCCACCACGGCGTCCATCATCTGCTGGACGCCCTTGTTCTTGAACGAGCTGCCGCACATCACCGGGGTGAAGACGCTGCTGACGCAGCCCTTGCGGATGCAGGTCTGCAACTGCTCGAAGGTCGGCTCGACGCCGGTTTCGAGATAGGACTCCATCAGGGACTCGTCCATCTCGCAGGCGGTGTCGATCAGTTCCTGACGCAGATCGGCGATCTGGTCGATGATGTCGAGGTCTTCCTTCACGTCGATCTTGAGCTTGGCGCCCAGATCCTCGGTGACGTCCCATTCCTCCCACTTGGCGTCCTTCTCGTCCGAGAACCAGACGAGGGCCTTCATGGTGACGAGATCGACCATGCCGCGGAAATTCTCTTCCGAGCCGAGCGGAACCTGCAGGATCAGCGGCCGCGCGCCCAGGCGGGTGCGGATCATGCTGACGCAGCGGCTGAAATTGGCGCCGGCGCGGTCCATCTTGTTGACGTAGCACATGCGCGGCACGTTGTAATTGTCGGCCAGGCGCCAGTTCGTCTCGGACTGCGGCTCGACACCGGCGACGCCGTCGAACACCACCACCGCGCCGTCGAGAACGCGCAGGCTGCGATTCACCTCGATGGTGAAGTCGACGTGGCCGGGCGTGTCGATGACGTTGATCTGATGGTCCTTCCAGAACACCGTCACGGCGGCGCTCTGAATGGTGATGCCGCGCTTCTGTTCCTGTTCCATGAAGTCGGTCGTCGCGGCGCCGTCGTGCACTTCGCCGATCTTGTAGCTCTTACCCGTGTAATACAGGATGCGCTCGGTCGTGGTGGTCTTGCCGGCATCGACGTGGGCGATGATGCCGATGTTGCGCATCTTCCCAAGGTCGGTTTTGCGTGCCATCGAAGGATCCCATACGAAAATGATCCTCCGGCGATCGGGCCGAAGGATCGGTTGGAGGCGAAACCTGCATGCGCCAGGACGCCCGGCTTCACAAGGCCGAGGCGCAGCCGGAAATACTTCCATGGAGCGCGGGAATCAAGCCTAAACGCTCGGGCCGGCGCGAATTTTTCGTGACCCGCCCATCGCGGGGGGTGTCGCTCGACACTTTGGGGGTGGCCTTTCCGCCTCGCGGCGACTAGTCTGGAGCGAGTCGCCGTGCTGGTGGTCGGACGATGGACAACACGCTTTACGACCTCATGGACGGGTTCTCGGCCGCCGCCAGCGATCAAGCGGTGCTGGACGCGTTTGGCGCGTTCAGCCAGCGTTTCGGCTTCCATTGCTTCACCTATGCCGTGTTCCGGGCGGGCGACGTGCTGTGCTTTCAAAGCAGCTTCCCCGAGACGTGGCGCGAGCGCTATCTCGCCCGCGGCTACGATCGAATCGATCCGGTGGTGCGGGCCACCTTCCAGCGCACGCTGCCCTTCAGTTGGGACGAGGCCTGCCGGGGCGGCGTCGACCCGGCGCAGCGGCGCATCTTCGACGAGGCGCGCGACTTCGGCCTGTGGCGCGGCCTGACGGTGCCGATCCGCGAGAGCGGCGGCGACGTCGCGGTGGTCAGCCTGGCCGCCGGGCGCGACCGCTTGGCGCCGGGC
>JADFZP010000242.1:4139-5634 GCA_015232485.1 Alphaproteobacteria bacterium | reverse complement strand
TCACCATCCCTCGCAGCTTTCGGGCGGGCAGCAGCAGCGGGTCGCGCTGGCCCGCGCGCTGATCAACCGGCCCGGCCTGATTCTCGCCGACGAGCCCACCGGGGCGCTCGACAGCCGCACCGGGATCGAGATCATGGCGCTGTTCACCGAGTTGAACCGCCAGGGCATCACCATCTGCCTGGTCACCCACGAGCCCGACATCGCCGCCCACGCGCGGCGCCTGCTGCGGTTCCTCGACGGCCGGCTGGTCGGCGACGAGCCGGTGTCATGAGTCCGCTCGACGCGTTGCTGGCGGCGCTGGGCGCGCTGGCCGCCAATCCGCTGCGCAGCATGCTGACCACCTTGGGCATCGTGATCGGCGTGGCGGCGGTCATCACCATGCTGGCCATCGGCCGCGGCGCCGAGGCGCGTATGCAGGCGCTGATCGACAGCCTGGGCTCGAACCTGATCACCGTTCGGCCGGGCGCCGCGACCACCGGCGGGGTGCGCGCCGGCAACCACACCACGCTGACCGAGGACGACGCCCGCGCCATCGCCGCCGAACTGCCCGAGGTGGCCGGCGCGGTGCCCGAATTGCGCGGCAACGGTCAACTCGTCCACGGCAATCGCAATTGGTCGGCCTATGTCGCGGGGGTGACGCCCGATTTCCTCAACGTGCGCGACTGGACGCTGGACGGCGGCCGCTTCTTCACCGAGGACGAGGTGCGCGCCGCCGCCAAGGTGGCGGTGGTCGGCGCCACGGTGGTCGAGAAGCTGTTCGACGGCGTCGACCCGGTGGGCCTGACGGTGCGGCTCGACCGCGTGCCCTTCCGGGTGATCGGCACGCTGTTGCGCAAGGGCGAAAGCCCGTGGGGCCGCGATCAGGACGATGTCGTGCTGGTGCCGCTGGACACCGCGCGCAAGCGGGTGCTGGGCCGCGAATTGGGCGGCGGGCGGATCGACGCCGTCTCGGTCGAGGCCGCCTCGGCCGAGCAGATCGACGCGGCGAGCGCCCAGATCGTGTCCCTGCTGCGCCAGCGCCACCGGCTGGCCGAGGGCGAGCCCGACGATTTCACGGTGCGGCCGATCTCGGAGGTGATGGCCAGCCGCGTCGAATCGTCCAAGGTGATGACCCGGCTGTTGGCCGCCGTGGCGCTGGTCTCGCTGGCGGTGGGCGGCATCGGCATCATGAACATCATGCTGGTCTCGGTCACCGAGCGCACCCGCGAGATCGGCCTGCGCATGGCGCTGGGGGCCGAAAGCCGGCACATCCTGGCGCAGTTCCTGATCGAGGCGGTGACCCTGTCGCTGGCCGGCGGCGCGCTGGGCGCCCTGACCGGCGTCGGGTTGTCGATGGTCGCCGCCGAAACGGCCGGATGGCCGGTCCTGGTGGGATTCGATTCGCTGCTGCTCGCCCTGGGCTTCGCGGCGGGGGTGGGAATCTTCTTTGGCTGGTACCCAGCATATAAGGCTTCGCTAATGGACCCAATCGCGGCGCTCAGGCACGAATAGACAA
>JADFZP010000242.1:0-4039 GCA_015232485.1 Alphaproteobacteria bacterium | reverse complement strand
GTGGCGATAGCGACTTTCGTCATAGTCGTCGTCTATGCCAATTTGAGTGTCTCCGATCTGAACAGGCTTCAGCAGGAAGGCGCGCGTCGCGCCGACGACGCCATCGCCGCCACCGAGATGGGCGGCATGGGGGCGCGCATGTATCAGATCGTCGCCGACGCGGTGATCAACCGAAATCTCGACGAGGCGGCCAAGGACTGGGCCGAAATCAAGGCCGAGATGGAAGAGGACATGAAGCGCGTCACCGGCATGGTCGACACGCCCGAGGAGGAGCGCCTCAACAAGGAGGTGATCGCCTCGTACCGCGCCTTCGTCGACGTCGTCGAAAAGGAGATGCTGCCCCAGTTGAAGTCCGGCGCGCAGGTCGACGCGGCGATCAAGGCGGCGGACGGCAAGATCGACGCCCATCTGGAAAAGATGGTGACCGGCTACGCGAAAATCCGCGATTCGATGGTCGACGAGGCGAAAGAGGCCGACGAGTTGTTCGACAGCACCGCCGATCGGACCTCGCTGGTCAGCATCGTCATGGGCATCGCCGTCTCGGTGGGCCTGGGCGTGATCGCCTATTTCACCTCGAACGGGATCATCAATCCGGTCAAGGCGTTGACCGCCATCATGTTGCGGCTGGCCAAGGGCGACAAGACGGTCGAGGTCGCCGGGCGTGATCGCGGCGACGAGATCGGCGAGATGGCCCGCGCCGTCGAGGTGTTCAAGGACAACATGATCGAGGCCGAGCGCCTGACCGCCGCGCAAAACGCCGAACGCCACGCGAAAGAGCGTCGCGCCGAGCGGATCGAGATGCTGAACGGCGAATTCGACCAGGGCGTGGTCCGGGTGCTGACGTCCGTCAAGAACACGGTGCGCGAGATGCAGGGCGCCGCGTCCTCGATGACCGCGACCGCCGACGAGTCGCAGCAGCAGGCCGGCGCGGTGGCCGCCGCCGCCGAGCAAGCCTCGGCCAATGTGCAGACGGTGGCCGCCGCCGCCGAAGAGCTGGCCTCGTCGATCCAGGAGATTTCGCGTCAGGTGGGCCAGTCGGCCAACGTGTCGCGCAACGCGGTCGAAGAAGCCGAGAAGGCCAACACCATGATCCAAAGCCTGGCCGAGGCGGCCGGGCGGATCGGCGAGATCGTCAATCTGATCACCGACATCGCCAGCCAGACCAACCTGCTGGCGCTCAATGCCACCATCGAGGCGGCGCGGGCCGGCGACGCCGGCAAGGGCTTCGCCGTGGTCGCCAACGAGGTCAAGAACTTGGCCAACCAGACCGGCCGCGCCACCGACGAGATTTCCGCCCAGATCGCCGCGGTCCAGGCCGCCACCAAGGAGACCGTGCTGGTGATCCGCTCGATCGGCGGCACCATCGCGACGATCTCGGAAATCGCCTCGGCGATCGCCTCGGCGGTCGAGGAGCAGGGCGCCGCGACCAACGAGATCGCCCGCAACGTCCAACAGGCCTCGGCCGGCACGCAGGAAGTCTCGAGCAACATCGGCGGCGTCACCCAGTCGGCCAGTCACGTCAGCGAGGTCGCGTCGCAGGTGCTGCATGTCAGCCAAGACCTGGAAGGCGAGGCCGGACGGCTGGAAAATCTCGTCGCCGACTACCTGGAAAAGGTCAAGGTGGCCTGATCGTCATGGCCGGGTCAAGCCCGGCCATGACGGAAAAGGGGACCAGTGCACCAGTGCCCACGCCGTCATGCCCGGACTTGATCCGGGCATCCACATGACAGCCGTCCAAGCCCTTGATTCCGCTTTCTCTTTTGCGGACAGACGTGGATGGCCGGGTCAAGCCCGGCCATGACGGAAAAGGGGACGAAGTCACTAGGGAACCGCGTCACGGCGTCCGCGTCGCCGGGAAGGCGTCGAGCAGGTCTCGCCCGGCGCCGACCGACAGCGCGGTCGACAATCCATCGGCCAACGCGGCCGATGGCGCCTGGACGGTGACAGCCACCGCCTTCGCGCTGCGCCCGGTGCGCGGGTCGAACAGGTGATGACAGGCCGGGCTGAAGCGGGTGCCGTCCGGCGACGACGTGGCGATGGCGGCATCGCCGGTCAGGTCGACCACGCGCCCATCGGGCAGGCCGATTCGCCACGAATCGCCGGTCGGGGGGCCAGCGGCGCGCGTTTCCCCCAGATGAACCAGCACCGCGCCCATTCCGGCTTGGCGCAGAAGGTTGGCCACGCGGTCGCTGGCATGGCCCTGGGCGATGCCGTTCAGGGTGACGGCCATGCCGGGCTCCAGGCGGATCATTCGCGGGTCCAGCGACACGCGGCGCCAATCGACCAGGGCGCGGGCGGCGCGGACCAGCGGTTCGGACGGGCCGGCCGGGTCGGCGTCGGGTTGGGCGAAGTGGCGGGCGTGAAGCGCCCATAGCGGCTGCACCGTGGGATCGAAGGCGCCCTGCGACAGTTCGGCGATGCGCAGGGCTTGGCTCAGGCAGACGACCAGATCGCCGGGCGGCGCCTCCAGCCGGCCCCGTTGGTTGAGGCGCGACAGCGCCGAGTCCGGCCGGTACAGGCTGAACACCCGCTCCATCCGTTCGATCTCGGCCAGCGCCGCGTCCAACAGGCGCAGGGCCTGATCGCGATCGGGATGGCGCAGGATCAGGCGGGCCGGCGCGCCCAGCGCGACGCCCCGCCATTCCACCGGCGGCGTGGCAAGGGCTTTGCCGCCTCGTCCGAAGCCCAGCGCCGCCGCCGTCACGGCGATCATGCGGCGGCGGCTAATGAGCATCATGCGACGCCTCCGCTCCGCCCAGAACGTAATCGGCCGGGATGGCGTTCCACGCCACCACCCGCCCGCCGTGCTCCTTGGCGAACAGGTCGGCCGCCGCGCGGTCGCCGAACGGCACCGCCTCGGGCGCGCCCATGCCGCCCATCTGGTCGCTGCCGATCACATAGACCGCCCGGCCCGCCTCGATCCAGGACGAGCCGTCTTGCCCCGTGTCGGTGACGTAGATGGCGGCGATGGTCTTGGGCTCCTCGGGCAGCAGGGTGAAGGCCTTGGTGTCGCGCACCGACGAGAACCAATAGGGTGCGGGGCGCCCGGCGACGTGGATCTGGCCCTTGGGGCCGGGATGGTCGAGCAGCGCCATGCCGCAATAATGGCCGATGGCGGCCTGCGTCATGGTGCTCGGCGGCGGGGCCGGGGCGGGCGTGTCGTCGCAGGCGGCGAGCAACAGGACGGCGCAGAGCGCGGCTCGGATCACAACTGCCTCCTTTGAAAAACCAGCGTCGCCAGCGTCACCGGGACCACCACCCAGGCCACCAGCGCCAGCCCCAAGGCGGCCGGCGGCCACGCGCCGCCACCGGCGGCGGCCATTCCGGCGAAGCGTTCGACCTCCTCGACGGCCGACAGGTTGAGCAGGCGGAACACGTCGGCGGGGTTCAGCATCAGCACCCAGGCGAACGCGGTGGGCGAGATGCCGCGCCCCTCGGTGGCCGCCAGGGCGCCCAGCAGCACCAGATCGAACAGCAGCACGAACACCAGCCAGGCGCCCACCGCCAAGCCGGCCGCGGTGCCGCGCTCGGCCGCCAGGCCGCTGGCCAGATAGCCGATGCCCAGAAACACCGCGCCAAGCAGGATCGAACTGCCGATCAGCAGGGCGAAGGCTTGCCAGCCGGCCGGGTCGGCCTCGCCGGGCAAGGCCAGCACGGCGCCGGCCGCGCCGTAGCCCAGCAGGGTGGCGATGGCCAGAAGCGCGCCGTGGCCCAAAAGCTTCCCCCACACCACCTGCCAGCGCCTCACCGGATAGGCCAGAAGCAGCAGCATGGTGCCCCGCTCGACCTCGCCGACCAGCGCGTCGTGGGACAGCAGCAAAGCGATCAGCGGCACCAGGAAGATGGTCAGCGAGGCCAGGCTGACCACCACCACCGCCAGCCGCGACGCCGCCAAGCCGCCGCCGGTCGGCGCGCCGCCCAGGAAGGTCAGGCCCAGCGCCAGGGCGGCCAGCAGCAGGGTCGCCGCCACGACCCAACGATTGCGCAGGCCGTCGCGCAACTCCTTTCCGGCGATCAGCAGCACCGCTCCCATCTCAGA
>JADFZP010000241.1 GCA_015232485.1 Alphaproteobacteria bacterium | reverse complement strand
CATCAACCTGTTCATCATGCTGATGCAGCTTCTCGGCGACCGCCGCTAAGCTTGCCGAATCGGAAATGTGAGGGCCGCGCGGCTAGTCCGCGCGGCCCTTCGCATGATGTCCCTCGACATCCGAGGTGTTGAGCATCGAGGGACGTTGCGGTAACATGGCGTTCGTGACCACCGCTTACCCAAGCGCCCAAAGCCCAGCCGCACCAGCCGACAGGCTGCCACTGGAGCCGGATGAAGAGGGTTGGCAGTGCGGTGCCAATGGCGTGGTTCGCTCACGCCTGGGTGGTCACGGAGATCCGCCCCCAGGCTACTTCTCCCAAATGAGCTTTGCCCCGCGTTTGCCGAACGGGGGTAGGCGTTCCAGCGGGTACGCCGTAATTACGCGATCGTGCCGATGAAACCTCGCGATCACGGCACTCTTGACCACCCCGTTGAACTTCAATTTACGCCGCGCCGCGTCTCAGAAGGTCCATGGCGGCGTTCAGTTGGCTCATCCGCATGTGGTCGCCGTGCTGGGCGTCGGGGTGGTGGATGGTGGCCAGCAGCCGGAATTTGGCGCGCAGGCTGCGCTGATCGGGATCGGCGCCGGGCGGGAAGCCCAGGACGTGCAGGGCCTCCTGGCGGCTGGAGATGCCGCCGGGCAGCGGGTCGAAGGCCAGCACGTTGACGATGGCGCGCAGCCGCTCCAACTCCTCGCGGGTCTCGGGCGACACGTCGTTGGCCGGCGGAGGCGGCGGCGTGGGCTCGCCCAGCGAGACGCGCAGGGTGCCGAAATCCATTTGCAGGGCGATGGCCAGGGCGCGGCGGATCAGCGGCGGCTCTTGGCCGGGCGGCATGCGCACCTGCAATCGTGGTTTGCGCCGCCACGGCCGGCCGGCGGCGCGGCCGGTCTTCAAGACGATCGTCTCGCGGTCGCCCGGACCGGGTTCGCCCGGATCGGGATGGGCGGCGATGGCGTCCAGGGGCAGCAACAGCATCACCGATCGGGCCAAATCGCCGACATTGACCTTGCGCCGGGTGGCCAAAGCCTCGACCGCGTCGCGGAACGCGCTGGCGCAGGGAACGGTATAGGACTGCTTCAGGACGCCTGACATGTCTTGCTCGAAACGAAATTCAAAGGACCCGAACTACGGTGGTAGGCCGTTGCGCGATTGGGACAAGAATGTCCGACAAAGGGTTGACGAAACGTTAAATTTTCCCCCAGACGGCCATGCGCCGGGGGCTTGGCGGATGGGCGCTACGAGCCGCCACCCGCCGTCGCCTGCGGATGCGGTTGTCCGGCTTGGGGCCGTCCATCACGTATGTAGATTGCGTCTGCGCGCCCGGATCACGAGACGATCGACGGGACGGCCAGGGTGCGCCCCTCGATGAACAGCCGCTCCATGTCGGCGGCGGCCAGCGGCCGGCTGAACAGATAACCCTGGATCTGGTCGCAGCCCCGGTGGGCCAGGAAGTCCAGGTGCTCGGTGGTCTCGACGCCCTCGGCGACCACCTTCAGCTTCAAGGCGTGCGCCATCGCGATGATGGCGTTGACGATCGCCGCGTCGTTGGAGTCGTTGGTGACGTCCATCACGAACGAGCGGTCGATCTTCAGCTTGTGGATCGGGAAACGCTTCAGAACGCTCAGCGACGAATAGCCGGTGCCGAAATCGTCGATGGCGCAGGCGAAGCCCATCTCACGCAGATTGGCGACCACCGCGATGGCGTTGTCGGCGTCGCGCATCGCCGAGCTTTCGGTCAGTTCCAGTTCGAGATAGGCGGCTTCCAGCTCGGTCTCGTCCAGCACGCTTTCCAGCAGATAGACCAGCCGGCGGGCGTGCTGGAACTGGCGGCCCGAGATGTTCACGGCGACCGGAATCTTGGCCAGGCCCAGCGTCTGCCAGCGCTTGTTCTGGCGGCAGGCGTCGCGCAGCACCTGTTCGCAGACCGCGTCGATCAGGCCGTATTCCTCGGCCACGGGAATGAACTCGCCGGGCGAGATCATGCCCGCCTCGGGGCTGATCCAGCGGGCCAGGGCTTCCATTCCGACCACCCGGCCGGTGGTCACATCGACCTGCGGCTGGAAATAGGCGACCAGCTCCTCGTCGTCGATCGCCCGGCGCAGCCGATGATGCAGCGACAAGGTGCGCACGGCGCGGGCGTTCATCTCCTCGGAATACATTTGCATGCTGCCGGGGCCGGTGCCCTTGGCGCGCAGCAGCGCGGCGTCGGCGTTGCGGACCAGCGTCTCGGCGTCGTCGCCGTCGCGCGGCCACAGGCAGATGCCTATGCTGATCGTCAGGTCGAACTCTTCCGCGTCGACGGGCAGCGGCTCTTTGCAGCTTCCGACGATCATCTCGGCGGTTTCCAGAAGCTCGCGCTCGCCGGTCAGGTTGGTCAGCAGGATCAGGAAGCGGTCGCCGCCGATCCGCGCCACCAGGCCGCCCGGCCCGGCCAGGGTGACCAATCGGCTCGCCGCCGCCGCCAGCACGCGGTCGCCGGTGCTGTGGCCCAGCGTCGAATTGATGATGCTGAAGCGGTCGATGCCCAGCGACAGCACGCCCAACTGCCGATCGCCGCCGGTCGCCATTTCCCGCGCCTCGGCGAAGCGGTCGAGAAACAGGGGGCGGTTGCCGACCTTGGTGACCGGGTCGTGATAGGCCAGATAGGCCAGTTGCTCCTCGACCTGCTTGCGGTCGGTGACGTCCAGCAGCACGCCGTCCCACACGATGGTGCCGCCGTCCAGCCGGCGCGGGCGCGACTGGCCGCGCAGCCAGCGTCGCTGGCCGTCGCGGGCGACCAGTTCCAACTCCTCGTCCAGCGGCTCGAACGTCTTGGCCGAGCGCGACAGGGCGCCCAGGAAACGCGACCGCGACTCGGGCGCCAGCATCTCCAGGAACAGGTCGGGATTGGCGGTCAGCTCGGCCGGCTCGACGCCCATCACCAGTCGGCTGCCGTCGCTGACATAGGGAATGGCGAAGCTGCCGTCCGGCTTCAGCACGCGCTGGAAGACGACGCCCGGCATGTTGGCGGCGATGTTGCCCAGCCGCAGCTCGGTCTCGCGCAGCGCCGCCTCGGTCTGCTTGCGCCGGGTGACGTCGCGGCCGATGCCGATGAAGATGCGGTTGCCCTCCATCCGCACTTCGCTGGTGGTCAGCTCCAGCGGAAAGATCGAGCCGTCCTTGCGCTGGCCCAGCAATTCGCGGGCGCCCTGGCCGATGATCATGCCCTCGCCGGTCTCGAGATAGCGCGAGACATAGGCGTCGTGTTGATCGCGATGCGGCCTGGGCATCAGCATCGACACCGAATGGCCGATCATTTCGGGTCCGGCATAGCCGAACAGGGCCTCGACGGCGGCGTTGACCGACTCGATCCGCCCGTGCTCGTCCAGGGTGATGATGCAATCGGCGGCATGATCCATGATCATTTCCAGCCGCAACTCGGCCTGCTTGCGATCGGTGACGTCGATCAGCAGCCCGTCCCACATCACCACGCCCTGGGCCAGGCGGTGCGGCCGCGAGGTGCCGCGCAGCCAGCGCACCGCGCCTTGTTGGGTGATGGCGCGGAATTCCTCGACGCAGGGGTCCATCTCGGCGGCCGAACGGCGGATCATCGCGACATGCGACGAGCGGTCGGCCCAGTGCACGAAATGCAGGCAGCCCTCGGCGTTGACCTTGACCTCTTCCGGCTCGAAGCCCAGCAAATCGCGCAGGCCGGCGGTGAAGAAGGGATATGAAATCGTCCCGTCCGGCGCCATCAGGCGCTGAAACACGATTCCCGGCACATTGGCGGTGATGCTGGCCAGCCGTTCCTCGGCCTGGATCAGGGCGCTTTCCAGCGCGTCGCAGCCGCCGCCAAGCTGGCACAGCGTCAGCACGCACAGGCGCACGCCCTGTGCTTCGGCCAGCGCCGCCGAGATGTCGGCGGTAAAGGTCGTTCCGTCGCCGCGCAGGCACAGCGCCGCGCGCCGTCCACCCCGATCGTTGAGATCGGCGAGCGCCGATTCGTGGCCGGGGGCGAGCAGCCGGGCCGCCGCCTTGCCCTCGATGTCCAGGCGGGCGACGCCGAACAGCGCCTCGGCGGCGGCGTCGAAGCCGCGCACCACGCCCTGCGCGTCGAGAACGATCATCGCGTCCTTCGGATCGCCTTGCGGCGACAGACCGCCAGCCCGATCCGCAAGGCGACCGGCGGCTTTCCCCGAGCTGCTGTCATGCGGCACTTTACCCAGCTCTCCGCGCCCCGTCCCGACCGCGCACCGACGCGCGACCCCTCATGATCGTACTGGTCCCTTCCATTCGGCGCAACCAGGGAACCCCAAAGAAAGTGACAAAGGAAGGCCAAGGGAAGGCGATTTGTTCGGCTGTCCCGGTGCGCAAGCCAAATGCTCGCAACCCTGTCGCGCCCGGCGTTTTTCGCCGTGTGGAGCGCCTCGTCGATCTTTTCGGCCGCCGCAGCCGCGCAACATTCAAATGCATGTTGGCATAGGGGTCCAACACGTCCGCCGGAGGTTCGGCCGTTTGGGCGGCGGTCGCTCGTCGCGCGACGCCCGGCCCCGGGCGTTGGCGCTTTGCCGCGAATCAACTGGATCGAGGGGGGAATGGTGCCGAAGCCCGGATTTGAACCGGGGGCCTACTGATTACGAATCAGTTGCTCTACCGCTGAGCTACTTCGGCGCCGGGAGAGGCGGAACATAGCCTCAAGCCGTCGGGGATGCAAGGGTTTCGCCGATCACTCGGCGGTCGCCTCGTTGGTCATCACGGCCGGCAGGCGCGAGGCCGCCGGGTCGACCCAGGCCAAGCTGTCGAAACCGCCGCAGGCCGGGCACAGCGCCGACCAGAACGGCGCCGCCGTGCCGCATTGACGGCACGACCACACCGGCTCTCCGGGCGCCTCGGCGGCTTTGGCCAGCCAGTCGCGAATGGCCAGGGGATCGGTTCCCTCGGCCTCTTCCAGGCGGGCGAGCAGGCGATAGGCGCGGGCCGAGGGCTTGGTCTCGGCGGCGGCGGTCAGATGGGTGCGCGCCTGACCCCACAGGCTGGCGTCCAGCGCCACCTCGCCCAGCAACAGATGCCCGGCGGCGGCGTCGGGGCGGCAGGCCAGCAGCTTTTCCGCATGCCGCACCCGCGCCAGCGGGTCGCCGGCGTCGGGCAGCAGCTCCATCCAGGCTTGCGCCAGATCGGGATGGGTCTCGACGCGCCAGCAATCGATCAGCGCGGCGGTCGCCTTCTTGGCCTTGCCCCGCGCCATCAGCGCCCGCGCGTAATGCGCGGCGGCGGCGGGAAAGCCGGGGTCGGCCTGGAACGCCTGATAGGCGAGCTTCAGCCCATCCGACGATTCACCGGCGGCGCGCGCGCGTTCCAGCAGCAGCACCGCCTTCTTGCGGCGCGCCTCGCCGCCCGAGAAGGCGCCGGCCTTCTGACCGGCCGCCAGGGTCGCCTCGGCGGCGCTCCACTGGCCCTCGCGCGCCTCGAGATCGAACAGCGTCGCGGTCAGCCAATCGGCCTGCGGATTGATGGCGTGGGCGCGGCGCGCATAGTCCAGCGCGGCGGCGCGATCGCCCTCCTTGAGGGCCTGGGTGAGCAGCCCGCGCAAACCCAGGAACGCCGTCTCCTTGCGGTCCAGCATTTGCGTGAAATGGCGCTTGGCCGAACTGGCGT
>JADFZP010000240.1 GCA_015232485.1 Alphaproteobacteria bacterium | reverse complement strand
AACGCCCAGTCGGCGAAAGCGGGGATGCGCGCCTCCAGCCCGGCGAACACCGGATCGAGGCGGCGGTGCAGGTCGGCGGCGGCGGCGGCTTCGAGCAGCCGGGCGTCCTGGCGCAGCAGCCGCAGCCGCACCTCGGCCAAACCGTCCGGCGCCTTCGACTCCTGCGCCGCCGGCCGCCATCCCACCCCGAACAGGGCGAGACCGACGGCCAGGACGGCGGGGACCAGTCTAGTTGGTGAGCGGAACATGCCGGCGGTTTTGGCCACGGATTTCGTCCAAAACCCGCATCAACTCGCTGTGCTCGTCGCTCAGCACCATCTCGGCCGGAGCCAGCGAGAACGCCGCCTTGGGCAGCGGCAGCAAGACCACGTCCAGTTTGTCGACCTGGAACTTGCCCAATTCGCTGGCCTCGAGCAGGACGTTGATGATCCCGCGCTGCATGCGCGCAACCAGCCCGCTTTCCTGGGCGGCGAATTTGTCGAGACGCCGCTCGACATATTCGCGGTCGGCCTCGGACAATTCACGGGCCAGGACGAAGGTGGCCGAGATGCCGGGGATGATGCCGACGTCGGTATGGACTTCCTTCAGCTTGTAGCCGGCGTCCTTCAGCAAGGTCCAGAACGGCGACCCGTCGCGTTCGTCGCCGGCCACCCGTCGGGCGAAGTTGGTCGGGCTGGGGGTGATGGCGTCGAGCACCGTCCAGAATCCGTTCTTGATGCCACGCCAGACGCTGCCGGCGGAGTCCTCGGCCTTGTAGATCAGCGAGCCTTCGACCTCGGCGACGGTCGGTTGGGCGGCGAAGGCGGGCGGCGCCGCGAGGAGCAGCGCCGCGAGCGCGAGTGCGGTCCGTGTTTTCATCTCGAATTCCCCCGTCACCGTTCCAACGGCCGCATCAAAATGGTCTCCAACCGGTCGGCGGCGCGCTCCTCGGCGCGCAGCAGGACCAGGCCGAGCTTCTCGAACGTGCCGCCCGGCTCGCCAAGCCCGTCGCTGGTGGTGGCCAGCATGTATTCGCGCAGGCCCCGGGTGATGCCGAAGCCGCGGCTGTCGCGCATGTGGGCGGTCTTGAAATAGAGGTAGAGATGACGGCTCAGTTCATATTCGTCGTTCTGGATGCTCTCGACGGTGGGCAGCAGGCCGGCGACCGGCATCACGTCGAACCGGGCCTGCTCGGCCAGCCATGCCTCGCGCGGCACCACGGCGATGGTGCCCGGACGGGCCCCGGCCATCACTTCGGAAAGCGTGATCCGGTCGGGGATCTCGATCACCGCGCCGTCATCGCGTGGCGTGGTGCAGCGGGCGACGCGGTACGAAGCGATCGAGATGGTGCGGATCTCGGGCACGTGGCGGCATCCCGCTTCAAGCATCCGATCATTGAAGGTTTGGCGAGTCCCGGACTCGCGGCTCGGCAACAATATCTTGATCTCGTTGGCGGGCAGCCGGGGGTGAACGTCCTTCCAGGTGCGGGTCGGATTCTGCACGAAGTCGCCGTTGGCGGGCACTTCGTCGGCGAGCGCCGCGAAAAACTCGCGTTGGGTCAGGTCCATCACCGGATGACCCTTGGGGACGACGATCGCGACGGCGCTGTGCCCGATCACGATCTCGATGATGTCGCCGATTTGGTTCTCGCGGCAGCGCTTGAACTCGCTGCGCGTGATCCGGCGCGAGGCGGCCGCGATATCGGGGAAATCGACGCCGACCCCCGAGCAGAAGCGATCGATTCCCTCGCCCGTCGATTTAAGGTCGAGCACCGGCTCGGGAAGCTTCGTGTTGGCCACGAAGTCGGCCGAGGTCGCCTCGAGGTAAGGCCGCATCGACGTCGATCCGACGATGGTGAGCTGCTTGCGCAGCGCGAAATCCTTGCTGGGCAAGTCCTGTGCGGACGCCGCCGCGCTCGCCACCATTCCGGCCATCAGAATGGCCACCCCAAGTTTGATCGACACGCGCTAACCCCCCCAGCGTTTTCTACACACCCAATTTGCACCACTCGGCAATGGCGGGCAAGCTTTACGGCCCATGCGGTTCGGGGTATAAATCCGTTCGGTATGGGACGCGGGTGACGGGCTTATGGCGGTACAGGAATTCGTGGCGTTGCCGGCGAGGGAAAACTGCCAGTGCCAAGCGCGCCGGCAGCGTTTCGCCGAGTATGTGGTTCTGCATGCGACCCAGGGGCGCCTGCTCGCCGTCGACGAGGAATTGTCGGTGTTGCGGATCGGGGTGACCGAATTCGGGCTGGGCCTCGACGACGCCCGCGGCGCGATGTACGGCGCGGCGGTCAATCGCGGCATCGCCGTCGAAAGCCAAGCCCAGGCGCAGATGCGCACCTATTTGGCGCAGATGGGCAAGAGCGGACGGCTGTCGCCCCGGCAGTTCCAAGACGCCGTGGGCATCTACCAAGCCCTGACCAACCACGTCCTGGCCGAAGCCGAAACCCGCCGCCGCATCAAGGCGCTGGCCGAGGAACAACGGCTCAACCCCGCGCGCAACTGGGCCCGCCTCGGCTCGCGCCGCTGGTACAACAAGATCTGATCTATCTCAAGGTCACGTCGTTGCTGTCGAGCTGGCCGGACATCCGGGCGCGGATGTAGGACCACGACACGCCGATGCCCAGGATGCTGCCGGCGGTGACCAGCACGATGGTGACCCAGGTCCAGGTCTCCAGGCTGCGCAGAAAGCCCAAATCCCACATCGTCCAGATGACGGTGCCGAAGAAGGCGGCGGCGGTGACCACGCCCAGCGCGCCCAGCGAGCGCATGGTGGCCAGCACCAGCGTCAGATTGAGGATCAAGAGCGCCAGCCCGATCAAGAGCTTCAGCGACCAGCGGTCGTCGGTCCCGTCGACCAGCCAGTGCCAATAGGATTTTCCGCTGGGATTGTAGGTGGCCAGCACGACGAACAGCGCCGCCAGCCAGCGGGCGGCGAGGTGGGGAAAGCTGAAGGGCGCGGCGTCGTTGGCCATCTTGTCTTGCGGGCGTCAGCGGGCGAACAGTTCCTGCTCCAGCGGCGTTTGGGCGCCGCAGTGAAGCCGGGTGACCTGCTGATAGACCGCCAGGAAGGCCGCGTAGTCGTCGAGCGACATTTCCTCGACCAGCCGCATGCGTTTGCGCACGTCGACATATTGGACCAGGGTGTCGCCGACCCGGTAGGGGATGACCAGCGCGCCCAGCACCGCGTATTGCGCGGTGATGGTGGCCAGCCGCGCGGCGGTGCCGCGGACCGACGAGGGGCCGAAGGCCGGCATCACGAAATAGGGGCCGGGCGACAGGCCCCAGCGGCAGAACGCCTCGTCCAGGGTGCGCGTCCGGCGCGGCATGCCCATCGCGGCGGCCGGGTCGAAAAGGCCCAGGACGCCCAGCGTGCTGTTGACGCCGAAGCGCGCCGAGGCGGTGGCGGCGTCGCTCCATTCGGCCATCATCACGGCGCTGCCGGCGGTGATCGGCTCGCGCAGATTGGCGAAGGCGTTGCGCAGGCCCGATCGCACGCCGTCCGGGGCGGCGCTCTCGAACAGGTCGGCGGCCGGGTCGAAGACCTGGTGGTAGAGAAAGCGGTTGAAGGCGTGCAGGCGGCGGTTCACCGACTCGAAGGGATCGTCGAGCGCCTCGATCCGGTGGTCCTGGAGCATGACGGGGCGCGCCACCTCCTGGCGGAAGCGGGCCGGCGAGAAGGGAACCGCCTCGTCGCCCGCCCATGCCGCCCGCGAGGCGAGCAGCGCCCCGGCCAGGGCGATGGCGATGCGGAAACGGATCATTGGCTTTCCCCCTGCGCGGCGCGAAGAATGCGGATAATATCGCCTCGCCGCGTGCGATGATACGTTTTCCACATTGGGCGGAGCGCCAACCCTCGATGGCCGGACGGGCCTTCTCCTTCCCCCACTTCGCCACGCGCTGGCTGGTCTGCCAGTTCCTGGTCTTGATGACCTACAATCCGAGCGGCTATTCCTATGCCCATTGGATGTGGGAGGGGCGCGGCTATTTCTTCGTCGACGCGCTGGCCGGGGTGGCGCTGCTGGGCGCCTATCTATTCCTGTTCCACGCCGTCCTGATGTCGATCGGCCTGTTGGGCATGCTGGCCGGCGTGGTCGCTTCGGGCCTGACGGTGGCCGAGGTGTTGCGGCTCGGCCACCAAACGATGGACGCGCGCGGCCTGATCGAGACGACGCTGCTCGTCTCGCTGGCCACGCTGCTGGCGGTCGGCTTGTCGTGGGGGCACATCGTCGTCCGGCTCACCGGCCAGAAGCAGAAACGGTATTTTAATAAGTAGTCGTGTTCGCCCCTCGCCGGGCGGGCGCCGTGCCGGCGCCCTTGGCCGCCGCCTCAATGGCGGCTGGAAGATTGAGTGCCCCCTACCGGGCGCGCGCCTTGGTCAGTTTGCGCAAGATCATGTTGCGCTTCAAGTTCGACAGGTGATCGATGAACAAGACGCCGTCGAGATGGTCCATCTCGTGCTGGATCACCGTGGCCAGCAGGCCCTCGGCGTCCAGTTCGCGGATCTCGTTCTGGTGGTCGAGGTAGCGCAGGCGCAGGGCGGCGGGGCGGGTGACCTCGGCGTAATGCTCGGGCACCGACAGGCAGCCTTCCTCGTAGGAGCGGTCCTCGTCGGACAGCCACACGAATTCGGGATTGGCGATGCGCAGGGGCTGGGGCTCCTCGCCGTCCTTGGCGAGGTCGATGACCAGCACGCGCAGCGAGGCGCCGACCTGCGGCGCCGCCAAGCCGATGCCGGGGGCGGCGTACATGGTTTCCAGCAGGTCGTCCATCAGGCTGGCGACCTCGCCGTCGACTTTCGCGACGGGGAGGCACTTCGCCTTCAGGCGCGGATCGGGCGCGACGAGAATGGGACGCAGGGCCATGGCTACCAGTTCTTCAGGGGAACCAAAGGTGAGATATGTCGGACGGGGGAGGAGGTCAAGGACAGCTTGGCCAGCGACGGTGCAGCCACAGCCATTGTTCCGGCCGCTCCCTGATCCAGCTTTCCAACCGGGCGTTGACGGTGGTCATCAGATCGAGCGCGTCGGCCTTGCGGTCGCCGCTGTCGGGCAGCGCCAAGGGCGGCTCGACGACGATGCGGAACCGCGCCCCCTCCAACCGCTCGACGTGGGCCGGCAGCACCGGGCAGCGCAGCCGCAGGGCGAACTGGGCCAGCGCCGGGGCGGTCATCGCCGGCCGGCCGAAAAACGGCACCGCGATGCCGTCGTTCATCTTCTGATCGACCAGCATGCCGAGATGGCGACCGGCGCGCAGGGCGGACAAGGCGCCGCGCGCCCCCTCGGCGCCCTTGGGCAGGTATTCGCCGCCCAGATCGCTTCGCCCCTCGCGATACAGCCGCTCGACATGCGGATTGTTGGCGGCGCGATAGACCAGGGCCAGCGGCAAGTCGAGCAGGCTGGCGCAGCCGGCCAGCACCTCCCAATTGCCCAAATGGGCCGAGAAGAGCAGACCGGGCCGGCCGTCGTCGCGCACCGCGAGCAGGTGCTCGGTCCCCACGACCTCGACCCGCTCGCGCGACAGGCGTTTCAGATGCGGAAACTCGCCGACCACGCGGCCGAGATTGTCCCACATTCCGGCGACGATGCGCTCGACCTCGTCGTCGCCGATGCCGGGGAAGGCGAGCCGCAGATTGTCGCGGGCCCGCCGGCTGGCGCCCA
>JADFZP010000239.1 GCA_015232485.1 Alphaproteobacteria bacterium | reverse complement strand
CTCAGCGCCCGACCGAACCGGTCTTTTGATCCCCGTCGACGCGCAACGCCACGAAGCGCAGGCCGCGGCCGTTGTCGACCAGCAGCAGCACCGAGCGGCGGCCGGCCTTGCGGGCGGCTTCGATCTTGTCGGCGAATTCGTTGGGAACGGTGACCGGCTCCTGGCCGACCTCGACCACCACGTCGCCGGCGCGTATGCCCTTCTCGGCGGCGACGCCGGCCGCGATGACTTCGGTGACGACCACGCCCTTGGTTCCCTCGGGCAGCTCGAACTTCTGGCGAAGCTGCGGGCTGAGGGCTGCCACCTTGACTCCGATGGGGGCGATGGTGGTTTCACCCGGCGCCGCCTTGTCGGGCGCCTTCGGCGTGGCCGTGGCGACCTTGGGGGCCTCCTCGTCCTCGTCATGAAGCTCGCCGACCGCCACCTGGAGGGTGACCGCCTTGCCGCCGCGCCACACCACGGCGGGGGCCTTGCGGCCGATTTCGGTCTCGGCGACCATGCGCGGCAGACGGCGCATTTCGCCGATCTCGCGGCCGTCGAAGGACAGGATCACGTCGCCCGCCTTAATGCCCGCCTTGTCGGCCGGGCCGCCCGGATTGACGCTGGCCACCAACGCGCCCTTCGATTCCTTGAGGCCCAGGCTTTCGGCGATCTCGTCGGTCACCGACTGGATGCGCACGCCCAGCCAGCCGCGGCGGGTCTTGCCGAATTTCTGCAAATCGGCGACCACCGAACGGGCCAGGGTCGAGGGGATCGCGAAGCCGATGCCGATCGAGCCGCCCGACGGCGAGAAGATCGCCGTGTTGATGCCGATCACATTGCCCGCCATGTCGAACATCGGGCCGCCCGAATTGCCACGGTTGATCGAGGCGTCGGTCTGCAGGAAATCGTCATAGGGGCCGGAATTGATGTCGCGCGCCCGCGCCGAGATGATGCCGGCGGTGACCGTGCCGCCCAGGCCGAAGGGATTGCCGATGGCGATCACCCAGTCGCCCACCCGGATGGCGTCGGAATCGCCCCAGGACACGGCGGGCAGCGGCGTCGGCGAGTTGATCCTCAGCAAGGCGAGGTCGGTCTTGGCGTCGCGCCCCAGCACCTCGGCCTTCAGCGCGGTGTCGTCATGCAGGATGACGGTCACCTCGTCGGCGTCGGCGATGACGTGGTTGTTGGTCACCACCAACCCCGAGCCGTCGACGATGAAGCCCGAGCCGAGCGAGGTGGCGCGGCGGGGCGGCATGTCGGGCCGCTGGCGGTCGAAGAACTCCTTGAAGAAGTCCTCGAAGGGCGAGCCCGGCGGGAATTGCGGCATTTCCGGCATGCGCTCGGGATTTTGCACCGTCTGGGTGGTCGAGATGTTGACCACCGAGGGAAGCAGCTTCTCGGCCAGATCGGCGAAGCTGGTCGGCGCCTCGCGCGCCTGCGCGCCGGCCGCCGCCAAAGCCATGGCGATGCCGGCCAAGGCGGCCGTCAACCAGGCGAGAAAGCGGGCCTGGGTGTTTTCCATCACGGCCGCCCGCGAATTGGCGCGACGTGCCGACGTGTTCCGGTGCATCACCAAACGATCTCCGTTACAGGACTGCTGGATGATCCCATTCGCATCTAGTGTCGCGTCAAAGGCTTTGCAAGGAAAGGGCTTTGTTGCCAGCCATTGGTCAAGAGCGCCCGCCGCCCGCCAAACCGCGGGCGGCGCCCCATCTTGTCAACGCGCCGCCGGCTTGCCGTCCATCGAGCCGAAATAGCGGAAGAACTCGCTGTCGGGCGACAAGACCATCGACGTGCCGTCGGTCATCGCCTCGCGATAGGCCTGAAGCGAACGATATAGACTGAAGAACTCGACGTCCTGGCCGAACGCCTCGGCGAAGATGCGGGTCGAGATGGCGTCGCCTTCGCCGCGCAACGACTGCGCCTTGTTCTGCGCCTCGGCCAGCAGCACGGTCCGCTCGCGTTCGACGCGCGAGCGGATCTGCTGCGCGCCTTCCTGGCCCTTGGCGCGGAACTCGCGGGCCTCGCGATCGCGTTCGGACTTCATGCGGGCGTAGATGCTTTGGCTGGTCTCCTCGGGCAGGTCGGCCCGGCGGATGCGCACGTCGGCGATCACGATGCCGTTGTTCGAGACCTCGTCGTTCACTTCCTTCTGGATGGTCGCCATGATCTGGGTGCGTTCTTCCGACAGCAACCCGACCAGCATCACCTGGCCGAGCACGCGGCGCAGCGAGGCGCTGACCACGTTGCGCAGACGCGTCCTGGCGTTCTCCTCGTTGCGGAACGCCTGATAGAACTTCAGCGGATCGCTGATCCGATAGCGCGTGAAGGTGTCGACCTCGATGCGCTTCTGGTCGGCCAGCAGCACCTGCTCGACCGGCGGGTCGAGTTCGAGAAGCCGCTTGTCGAAGCGCACCACGTCGTCGATGAACGGCGCTTTGAACTTCAGGCCGGGCTCTTGGATGATGTGGCGCGGGGCGCCCAGGCGCACGACCAGCGCCTGTTCGGCCTGATGCACGATGAACAGCGACGAGAAGCCGAGCACCGCGCCGATCACCACCAGGGCGATCAGGATGGGGATACCCTTGTTCACTGGCCGCCTCCCTGCTGCTGCGTGTTGGCCTGGGTGTTGGCCTGGGTGTTGGCCTGCGCCTTGGCGGCGCCGTTGCGCAACTCGGGCAGCGGCAGATACGGCACCACGCCCTGGGCGCCCTCGGCGCCCGGATCGATGATGATCTTGTTGGCGCGCCGCAGGACGTCCTCCATCGTTTCCAGATACAGCCGCCGCGTGGTCACGTCCTTCGACAGGCGATAGGATTCGAGCACCGACAGGAAGCGGTTGGCGTCACCCTGGGCCAGGTTGACGACCTGTTCCTTGTAGGCCTCGGCCTCCTGTTGCAGGCGCACCGATTCGCCACGGGCGCGGGGCAGGACGTCGTTGGCGTAGGCCTCGGCCTCGTTGCGCAGGCGTTCCTGGTCGGCCTTGGCGCGTTGCACGTCGTTGAAGGCGTCGACCACCACGCCGGGCGGATCGACCTTCAGCAACTGCACCTGGGTGACGCGGATGCCGGCGCCGTACGAATCCAGCAGACCTTGCAGCAGATCGCGCGCGCTGATCGCGATTCGGGCGCGGCCCTCGGTCAGGGCGATGTGGATCGGCGTCTGGCCGATGATGTCGCGCATCGCCGATTCCGACGCCACCTTCACGGTGCCTTCGGGGTCGCGGATGTTGAACAGGTACTGGCCGGCGTCCTTGATCTGCCAGAACACCGCGAAGTCGATGTCGACGATGTTCTCGTCGCCGGTCAGCATCAGGCTTTCTTCCGACACGTCGCGCGACGGGGTTTCGGCCGCCCCGCGCTGGCCGCCGATCGAGCGGAAGCCCAGCTCCACCGTGTTGATGCGGGTGACGCGCGGTTTCAGAACCGATTCGATCGGGGTCGGCAAATGGTAATGCAGGCCCGGCCCGGTGGTGTCGACCCACTTGCCGAAGCGCAGCACGACCCCTTGCTCGTCGGGACCGACGCGATAGAAACCGGTCATGAACCACAGGCCGACCGCGACGATCAGCAACAGGCCAAAAGCCTTGCCTCCGCCAAAGCCGCCGGGGATCACCCGCCGAATGCGTTCCTGGCCCTTGCGGAGAAGATCCTCGATGTCGGGCGGCTGCTGACCGCCGCCACCGCGGCCCCACGGACCCTGTCCATTGCCCCAGGGGCCATTGCCCCCGCCGTGCGGTGTCCACGCCAACTGACTTACCCCCTGTTCCTATTGAAGGTGATTGGCCTTTTCAAATTGGGTACTGCGCCTTATATGACGGATGGCTGTTGCGCGCAACGCACGCCGCCTTCCTTTGAAGCGGGTTTCCCCCCCATATGTCGCAATCCTCGGAGTTTTCAATGGCGCATGTCACCGAGCAACAGATCGTAGCGGCCCTGAAGACGGTGGTCGACCCCGATAAGAAGGCGGATGTGATCAGTCTGGGTATGATTTCCGGGCTGGCGATCAAGGACGGCCACGTCGCCTTCGCCATCGAGGTCGAGGCCGAGCGCGGCCCCCATCTGGAACCCCTGCGCAAGCAGGCCGAGGACGCGGTCCATCGCCTGGACGGCGTTTTGACGGTGACCGCCGTGTTGACCGCCCAGCGCCAAGCCGGCGGCCCGGCCCAACCCGCCGCCCACGAGCACGGCCCCGGCTGCGGCCACGGCCATGATCACGGCGGCCATGGGCATGGCGCCGCGCAGGACGAGGCGCCGCTGCTGCCCCAGGTCAAGGCGATCATCGCGGTGGCGTCGGGCAAGGGGGGCGTCGGCAAATCGACCACCGCCGCCAATCTGGCGCTGGCCCTGCAAAGCCTGAAGCTGCGGGTCGGCCTGTTCGACGCCGACATCTACGGCCCCTCGGTGCCGCGCCTGCTGGGCGTGGTCGACGCCGAGCCGATCTCGCCCGACGGCCGCACCATGATGCCGATCGAGGCCTATGGACTGAAGCTCATGTCGATTGGCGTGCTGGTCCCCGAGGACGCGCCGATCATCTGGCGCGGCCCGATGGTGATGGGCGCCCTGGAGCAATTGCTGCGCGACGTCCGCTGGGGCCCCCTGGACGTCATGGTGATCGACATGCCGCCGGGCACCGGCGACACCCAACTGACCATTTCGCAGCGTCTGCCGCTGACCGGCGCGGTGATCGTGTCGACCCCGCAGGACATCGCCCTGCTCGACGCCCGCAAGGGCCTCAACATGTTCCGCAAGGTCGACGTGCCCGTTCTCGGCATCATCGAGAATATGAGCTATTATGTTTGCCCCAAATGCGGCGACGAGGCCCACATCTTCGGCCATGGCGGCGCCAAGGCCGAGGCCGAGCGCCTGAACTGCGACTTCCTGGGCGCCATCCCGCTGGACATCGAAATCCGCGAGACCTCGGATCGCGGCGAGCCGATCACCGCCAGCAAGCCGGCCAGCCCGCACGCCAAGGCCTATCGCGAGATCGCCCAGCGGGTCTGGGACAAGATCCAGGAAATCCAGTCGGCGCCCCGCAAGGCGCCGCGGATCGTCATGGAGTAGCCCGGAGCCCGCGCCATGGCGGAAGGCGCGGTCGAGCGCGTCACCAGGGCGATGCCGATCGGCCGGCGCCTGTTGCTGATCGTCGGGCTGAACGCCCTGCTGGTGATCGTGCTGGGCCTATTGGCTTGGCGCGACATCGGCGCGATCCGCGACAATCTGGGCGAAGTCCGCTCGGTGCAGGAGCGTCACCAGCGCCTGCACGGCATCAACGCCCAGGCCAGCCGGCTGCAAACCCTGATCCGCCAGTATCTGGGCGCGCCGAGCGACCCCATGCTGGCCGAGATCGGCCAGCGCACCGAGTCGCTGTTCGAGAACCTGGCCGAGTTGAAGCGGCGCGGCGAGTCCTCGCCCCATCTCAACCTGCTGGGCGAGGCCGCCTGGACCTTCGTGCGGGGCTTCGCCAAGCTGAAGGCCCTGAACGAGGAGATCGCCGCCGTCTATGCCGGCCGCGTCCTTGACACCGCGTCCGGGGTCTCGGCCGCCTATGGCGCGCTGGACGAGCCGGCCGGGCCGCTCGCCGGCCCGCTGGCCAAGTCGGCCCAGGCCTTCCTCGAGGCCCTGCTCCACATCAACGCCTATCACCTGCGTCCCGAGGGCGGGATGGCC
>JADFZP010000238.1 GCA_015232485.1 Alphaproteobacteria bacterium | reverse complement strand
GCGGGCATCCATTCCGGCGACAAGGACCACGACCGCTTGGATGCCCGCTTTCGCGGGCATGACGGATCAATGGCATGACCGGAGTATTGTGGCGCCGGAAGACCGAAATGTCACGAAGCGCAAGGGTGGCATGGCGTCCCGCCGTCTATGATCTTGTCGCGACCACGAGCTGATTCGTCAGGCGGTTTCGGCCCTGTTGTCGGCCGAGCCGAACTTGCGGGTGGTGGGCGAGGTGGCCTTCACCGCCCGCTTCCGCGTTGCGGGCGGTAGGTAAGTAAGTGAGTGGTCAACCACCAAGGAACGAAGGACACCAAGGGTCACCAAGAGATTCGCACGGTTCAGAAAGCCTGCGTTGATACCTTGGTGCCGTCTTGGGGGGCTTTGTTTTTCTAGGTGGTTGATCTGATTTAGTGGACTGTCACCGTATTTGCCACCGTAATTCACTGCTTACATAGCCATCCCCAAGGATTGCAATGCGTCACTCACGGGGATGAAGAAGTTTATTCCTTGCGGCGCGTCGTTGATAAACATCCCTGATACAGCGACGCCAACCACTGTGCCTGTTTTGTCAACCAGTGGGCCACCACTATTGCCGGGCAAGATATTGACATCACTTTGAATGAAGAACTTATTGTGCTCGTTGCGAACACCGCTAACTATGCCCTTGGAGACTGTTGAATGAAATTTCTCGTTTCGTGGGCTGCCGATCGCGTAGACCTCTGAGCCGACTGCGGGAATGGACTTCGATAGTCTGAAGTGTTTGGGCATTGCCCCGTCGATCCTGACAACGGCAACATCACGCCCAGAATTCGATGCGATAACTTTTCCGATTAATCTTAGGCCACTATTGAATTGGATCGCCACGGAGTTGGACTCGCTTACGACATGATGATTTGTCAGGATCAGGTTGTCGGCGATAACGAAACCACTCCCATGCCCCCGTCCGGCAAAGACAGTGACAACCGCATCGGCCCATTCTTTTGGCTCGCTTCCGATTGATTTAGAGGACTCTGTCCTCAGGATGGTGTTTTCACCCGCCTTGATCGTGGTTTTCTTGACGGATTCTCCACCACGACTGACGATTTCACGGAATGTCGAGTCTGCGAGAAGATTTCGCGTTGCTTGTGAAAACGCGTTCAGCACGGCAACACTGTCACCGCCGTCTACCGGCCCGGAATCGCTCTGATAAGCACCCTCTGTAGACACCGTATGGACTACTGAACGATCTAATATTGAATATACTTGCCAGTCTACTTTGATGAACGCCTTCCCCTTTGAGTTTGAAAAGTTTCCAAATCCTGCCATGGGATAGCAGATGTTGGCTTTCAGTTCATTGATCATCCCCGCCACCAGGATTTCCGATTTCCAAGTGGATGGGTCGTCGAACAAGGCATTGCTGTCCCCAACCGTCTTGAAAGAGTGCTTCTCCAATTCTTCCTTGAAAGCCTCGGTGAATTCCTCCGACTCGATGTTGAGGCGCCCTCCCTTCCAACTCAGATCGCCGTGCGGGATGCAAAGAATGCCGGCCTCCCAGGCCCCGACATGCTCTCCCCGTTTGAGTTTAACGACCACCTTTGTCAATTGAACGGGCTTTGTGGTTGCGGAGGCCTTCAGGTCATCTACCTGTTGGTCTTCAACTTTCTTGATTGTGGCGGAGGTTCCGCAGCCCGCAAGGAGCCCCGAAATCATCGCCACGAACGCGAGCCGTTTGATAGTCATGGTGCGCCCCATAATGCGTCGTCCAGTTTAACCGAGGGTCGGATGTCGTTCCGGAGGGAATCACCCCCGCCGGGTTTGGTGGCGATGACGATGAATACAAGCATAGATCGTTTATCGCATGCCATGGCGGGCACGTAACCTACCTGTAGGGGTGGGGCTTGGGTCCGTGCATGTCGTTCCGCCCTCTATGATCTTGTCGCGTTTAGCGGGACAGGGCATGATCCCGCGCATGGAAAGAACCCGCATCGTCATCGCCGAGGACCACGAGCTGATTCGTCAGGCGGTTTCGGCCCTGTTGTCGGCCGAGCCGAACTTGCGGGTGGTGGGCGAGGCGGCGGATGGGTTGGCGGCGGTCGCCATGGCGCGCGATCTGGTGCCGGACGTGGTGCTGATGGACCTGTCGATGCCCGAGATGGATGGCGTCCAGGCGACCCGCGAAATCAAGAAGCGCCGCCGCGAGGTCAAGGTGCTGATCCTCACCGTCGCCCATGACGAGCGCCGCGTCGCCGAGGCGCTGCGGGCCGGCGCCGACGGCTACGCCTTGAAGAAGGCCGGGCGCGATCAATTGGTGCGGGCGATCACCGACGTGTGCGCCGGCCGGCTGTGCCTGTGGGACGGGATCGATCAGGATCTGGTGCGCCACTACATGACCGAGGGCTGCGACGCCCGCCCGCTCTCCAACCTGACCGATCGCGAGCGCCAAGTGCTCAAGCTGATCGCCGAGGGCAACAAGAACAAGGAAGTCGCCGACAAGCTGGGCATCAGCGCCAAGACGGTGGAAACCCATCGCGCCCGCATCATGCAAAAGCTCGACGTCCATTCGGGCGTCGATCTTACCCGCGTCGCCCACCGGGAAGGCTTGGTCGAGCAGGGCTGACACTAAAATCGGAGGATGGCGATGCGTTCACTGTTCCTTGCCATCGCGGCGGTCGCGATGGCGGCCGCCCCGGCGCCGTCGCGCGCCGAGGGCTATGCGGCGGCACAACTCCTGTCGACCACGACCACCATCATCGGCGAGCCGATCGTCTATCCGACCACCGGCCCGGCCCGCGTCACGGCGGCCATCGTGACCGTGGCGCCGGGCGACTCGACGATCCTGCACCATCACGGCGCGCCGCTGTTCGCCTACATCCTGGACGGCGAGGTGACGGTCGATTACGGCCCGCCGCACGGCGTTCGCACCCTGAAGAAGGGCGAGTCGATGGTCGAGGCGCTGGCCAGTTCGCATCGCGGCCGCAATTTGGGCCAGATCCCCGTGGCAATCCTAGCCGTTTACATGGGCGCCGACGGCACCCGGAACGTGATCGCGGACAAATGATGGGCAAAAGCATTTACATCGGTCAGGGCGACGAGTCGCTGGCCCTCGACCTGTCGGTCGCCAACCGGCACGGGCTGGTGGCGGGGGCGACGGGCACCGGCAAGACGGTGTCCCTGCGCCTGCTGGCCGAGGGCTTCGCCCAGGCCGGCGTGCCGGTCTTCGTGGCCGACGTCAAGGGCGACATCGCGGGCCTCGCCGAGCCGGGCCAGGCGTCGCCGCGCATCACCGAGCGGCTCGCCGCGCTGGGCATCAAGAAGCACGCCTTCGCGGCCATGCCGGTGGTGTTTTGGGATCTGTTCGGCCGCAACGGCCACCCGCTGCGCGCCACCATCTCGGACATGGGGCCGCTGCTGCTGTCCCGGCTGCTCGGCCTGAACGATGTTCAGCGTGGCGTCTTGGACATCGTGTTCAAGGTGGCCGACGACGAGGGGCTGCTGCTGCTCGATCTGCCCGATCTGCGCGCCATGCTGACCAATGTTTCGGAACGCGCCAAGGAGCTGATGAAGAGCTACGGCAGTGTCAGCGCGGTGTCGGTGGGCGCCATCCAGCGGGCGCTGCTGGGCCTCGAGGGGCAGGGCGCCGACGGCTTCTTCGGCGAGCCGGCGGTCGAGATCGCCGATCTGATGCGGACCACGCCCGACGGTCGCGGCGTCATCAACGTGCTGGCCGCCGAGGAACTGATCCGCAGCCCGCAGCTTTACGGCGGCTTCCTGCTGTGGCTGCTGGCCGAATTGTTCGAGGAGCTGCCCGAGGTCGGCGACGTCGACAAGCCCAAGCTGGTGTTCTTCTTCGACGAGGCGCATCTGCTGTTCAACGACGCGCCCCCCGTCCTGCTGCAACAGGTCGAGCAGGTGGTGCGGCTGATCCGCTCGAAGGGCGTGGGGATCTATTTCTGCACCCAATCGCCGACCGACGTGCCCGACGCGGTGCTGGGCCAACTCGGCCACCGCATCCAGCACGCCTTGCGCGCCTTCACGCCGCGCGACAAGAAGGCGGTGGCGGCGGCCGCCGAGACCTTCCGGCCGCGTCCCGGTTTGGACACCGGCCGCGCCATCCAGGAACTGGCGGTCGGCGAGGCGCTGGTCTCGCTGCTCGACGGCAACGGCGTGCCCGGCATGGTGCAGCGCGTGCTGATCGCTCCCCCCGTCTCGCGGCTGGGGCCGCTGTCGGCCGCCGAGCGCGCCAAGGTGATGGAAGCCAGCCCGCTGGCCGGCAAATACGACGACGCGGTCGACCGCGAGTCGGCGCACGAGATGCTCGCCGCCCGGATCGGCGCGGTCGCGGACGAGGAGGAGGCGGTGGCGCCGATCAAAGGGCGCAAGACGCCCGCCAAGCCGCCGAAAACCACCGGCCAGCAAGTCGCCGAGGCGGCGATGAAAAGCGCCGCCCGCGGGGTCGCCAACGCCATCGGCTCGTCGCTTGGCCGCTCGCTGGTGCGCGGGGTGCTCGGCGCGCTGTTCAAGAAGTGACGCCGTGATCCGCCCGGCCCTGCCGGCGCTGGCCTCGGCTTTGCTGTTTGGCGCCAGCACGCCATTCGCCAAGCTGCTGCTCGGCGAGGTCGGGCCGCAGGTGCTGGCCGGCTTGCTGTATCTGGGATCGGGGTTGGGGCTGGCGGCGTTGCTGGCGGGGCGCCGCTTGGGCGGCCGGCCGGCGGCCGAGTCGCCGTTGCGTCTGGCCGATCTGCCCTGGCTGATCGCGGTGGTTCTGACCGGCGGCGTGGCGGCGCCGCTTCTGCTGATGATCGGGCTGGCGACCACGCCGGCCTCGGCGGCGGCGCTGATGCTCAACCTCGAGGGTCTGGCCACGTTGGGCATCGCTTGGGCAGTGTTCCGCGAAAGCGTCGATCGCCGGCTGCTGCTGGGCGCCTTCGCCATTCTGGCCGGGGCGGCGCTTCTGTCGTGGCAACCGGACGGAGGCGGCGCCGGAGCGGCGGGCTGGGGCGCCGTGGCGATCGCGGCGGCTTGTCTCGCCTGGGGCGTCGACAACAATCTGACCCGCCGGCTGTCGGGGGCCGACCCGGTGCAACTGGCGGCGGTCAAGGGGCTGGTGGCGGGGGTGGTCAATCTGACCATCGGGCTGGCGCTGGGGGGCGCCTTGCCGGCGGTCCCCGTGCTGGCCGGGGCGGCGGTGGTCGGGCTGCTGGGCTACGGGGCCAGTCTGGTGCTGTTTATCCTGGGCTTGCGGACGCTCGGCACGGCGCGCACCGGCGCGTATTTCTCGACCGCGCCGTTTCTGGGCGCGCTGCTCGCGGTGACCATGCTGGGCGAGCCGGCCAGTTGGCAACTCGGCGCGTCGGCGCTGTTGATGGCGGTCGGGCTGTGGCTGCATCTCGCCGAGCGGCACGAACACCGCCACGAGCACCAGCCGATCGAGCACGAGCACGCCCACTCCCACGACGAACATCATCAACATCACGAGGGCGAAACGCCACCCGGCCCGCACGCCCATCGCCACACTCACGACCGGCTGCCGCACAAGCATCCGCATCATCCCGACCTGCATCACCGCCACGGCCATTCGAAGGAGTCACCATGACCGACACCCCGCCCAGCGCCGCCGCGGTCGAAGCCGCCGCCCGCGACGCCGCGACGGCGATCTTGAGCCAAACCGGCGATTTCGTGGCGGCGGCGCGGGCCGCCATCGCGGTGGCCGA
>JADFZP010000237.1 GCA_015232485.1 Alphaproteobacteria bacterium | reverse complement strand
GGCAAGCGCCCCCGCCGGGGTCATGATCGGCGATTCGCCACCATATGGGCAGAGTCTCATGGCATCGCGTATTTGGCCAACAGCCCCACGCCGACCGCCAGCCCGACCAGCAGCCAGCTCGCCGGCCGATCGTCGTCCAGCGCGCGGGCCAGCGCCGCCAGCCCGGCCGCCCAGGCGGCCAGCAGCAAGGGATCGGTCGACACCACCATGGCCGACAGCGAGACGCCCGGCAGGGTGATGAACAAGGCGGCGGCCCAGAAGCCGGCGCGCGGACCCCACAGCCGCGATCCGGCGACCCAGGCCATCCAGGCGGCGAAGGCCCAGGCGAGCGGCGAGGACAGCTTGACGCAAGCCTCGCCCTCGCCGCACAGCGGGGTGGTGGCGGCGATCGCCCAGGCGACCAGCGGCGGCTTCGAGTAATAGCCGAAGGCCAAATCTTGCGCCCAGAACCAGTACTGCGCCTCGTCGAACGACAGGTTGGGGCTGGCCCAGGCGAGCACCATCAGACGCCATGCGGTGACGGCGCCGATCACGGCCAGGGCGGCGAGGCGAGGGGTCATCCGTCCTCGAGGTGGAACAGCGTCGCCAGCCCGGCCAGCCCGATCACCGCCGCCGGGCTCCAGGCCGCCAAGGCCAGCGGCAAGGTGGCCGACAGGCCCATGGCGTAGACCACCTTGGAGAAGAAATAGCACAGGAAGCCGGCCACCCCGCCGCCGACGACGCGGCCCAAAAGCCCGCCCGAGCGCAGATTGGGCTTCATCGAGAACACCGCCGCGATCAGCGCCATGCCGACCAGCAGGAAGGGCGAGGCCATCAGCGAATGCCAGTAAAGCCGCTGGCGATGCGCCGAAAAGCCGGCATTCTCGAAGAAGTCGATGAAGGCCGGCAGTTGCCAAAACGAGATCGCCTCGGGCGAGGCGAAATTGTCCTGGATCTTGTCGAGCGTCAGATTGGTCCGCATGCGATAGGTGTCGAAATGCCGCGACGGGCGACCGGGATGCATCAGCCAGACGTCTTCCAGGTCGAACCAGCCCGCGGCCAACCGCCCTTCGCCGGCGTCCAGGCGGTACTGGAAGCGGTCGTCGAAATCGAGGTGGAAGATCGACACCTCGCGCAGGCGCAACTCGGCCGCCTCCTGGCGCACGCGGCCGGCATGGACGACCACTTGGCCCTTGTCGTCGGCCTCGCGCAGCCACAGGCCGCCGGCCGAGACGGTCAGCGGATTGGAATGGCGCAGCGCCAGCGCGTCCTCCATCCGCTCGTAGCGGGAATAAAGCGCGGCGGCCAGCGGGTTGAAGGCGGCGACGTCCAGAATGCCGACCGCCAGCACGATGCCCGCCACCGGATGCAGCAACTGCCACACCGAGACCCCGGCGGCCCGCGCCACCACCAATTCGGCCGAGCGGGTCAGCCGCCAAAAGGCGATCATGGCGCCGATCATCACCGCGAAGGGCATCACGACGTGCAGCATCTGCGGCAGCTTCATCAGCGCCATGGTCGCCACGGTGTCCAGCTCGACATTGGCGCGGCTGGCGGTGCGGCGCAGCAGCTCGATGACGTCGAACAGCAGGATCAGCCCGCAGATGGCCGCCAGCACGCCCAGGAAGGCGTTCAGGAAATGCCGTCCGATATAACCGGCGAGAATGGGCGACAGGCGCATGCGACGTCCGAACGGTACGAATCGACGGGCATTATAGCGCCCAAGGGCCAAGGCGCCATATGATGCCTGCTCCACGCTCCCGAAAGAGGCGGCAACATGGTCAGGCTCACCCGTATCTACACCCGCGGCGGCGACAAGGGAAAAACCTCGTTGGGCGACGGCAGTCGGGTTCCCAAGGATGATTCGCGAGTCGCCGCCTATGGCACGGTCGACGAGGCCAACGCGGCGATCGGCGTGGCGCGCCTGCATGTGGCGGGCGAAGACGACGCCATGCTGGCGCGCGTCCAGAACGACCTGTTCGATTTGGGCGCCGATCTCTGCCGTCCCGGCGAGGAGGGGTTGCGCGTCGTCGAGGCCCAGGTGCTGCGCCTGGAGGCCGAGATCGACGCGATGAACGAATCCCTGCGCCCGCTCGACTCGTTCGTGCTGCCCGGCGGGACGGCGGCGGCCGCCCATCTGCACGTGGCGCGCGGCGTGGTGCGCCGGGCCGAGCGCCTGATCGTCGCCTTGGGCGCGACCCAGCCGGTCAACGCCTTCGCGGTGGCCTATGTCAACCGCCTGTCGGATCACCTTTTCGTGCTGGCCCGGCGGGTCAACGACAACGGCGCGCGGGACGTGCTGTGGGTGCCGGGGGCCAACCGATGAGGGCGCTTCTGGTGGCCTTGGCGATGGTCTGGCTTCCGGCGCTCGCCTGGGGGGAGACCATCAAGATCGGCGCGACGGGCGCCGTCCTGGGGGCGCTCGAACGCCTCGCGTCGGCGTTCGAAGAAAGCCAAAGCGCCCATTCGGTGGTGGTGGTGCGACCTTCGGTCGGCAGCAGGGGCGCGATACTGGGGGTGACGCGGGGGGATTTCGGGCTCGGCGTCAGCGCCCGTCCGCTCGACGAGGCCGAGAAGGCCGGCGGCCTCGTCCAGTCCGAACTGGGTCGCACCGCCTTCGTCCTCGCCACCCGCCAGGACGGCGGCGACGGCCTGACCTTGGCCCAATTGGCCGACATCCACGCCGGCCGGATCGTCACCTGGCCGGACGGCTCGCGCTTGCGGCTGGTGCTGCGGCCGGCCAACGACTCGGACACCGCCCAACTGAAGGCGATGTCGCCCGAAATGGCGTTGGCGGTCGAATCCGCCCAGAATCGTACAGGCATGACGATCGCCGTCACCGATCAGGAGGCGGCCGATCTGATCGGGCGGACCCCCGGCGCCCTCGGGACGACCACGCTGGCCCTGATCCGGGGCGAGGGCCGGGCATTGCGCGTCCTTCCGATCGAGAACCAGACTCCCGACGATCCGCACTGGCCCTACGTTCGGGTGTTTCATCTGATCGTTCCCGAGCGGCCAAGCGCCGCGGCGGCGGCTTTCGCCGCGTTCGTCGGCTCGCCCGATGGTCGCCGGGTGCTTGGCGAGGCGGGCGTTTGGCCATGATTTCGCGCTTGGCGGTCGAAGTCTCGCTGAATTGGGCGACCGCGCTTCTGGCCGCCTTCCTGGCGCTCGGCATGCCGGCGGGCTACTTCCTGCTCGATTTCCAGCGGGGCGGCGCGGTGTTCGAGGCCCAGTTCGACCGCCTCGCCCACGCGGCCGATCGCAGGATCAACGAGTATCCCGAGACGTGGCGGTTGGACGAGGCGCGATTCCTCGCGCTGCTCCAGGCGGCCCGCGACGAATGGGAACAGGCGGAGGGCGACGCCCACGCCTTGCGCGTCGTCGACGCGACGGGGGTGACGATCGCCGCGACGGGAGAGACGCCGGCTTGGCCGGCGATCGGGCACGACCGGCCGCTCCACGATTTCGGAGTCGTGGTCGGCCGGATCGAAGCGGCGCGGTCCTTCCGTCGATTGGCGATCGGCACGGCCGAGATCGCGGTGGTTGGGCTGCTTCTCGCCCTGGTCGCGTTGTTTCCGCTCCGCTTGCTCCCGTTGCGCGCCCTGCGGCGCGCCTCGGGCGCGTTGGAGCGCGAACGCGCCCGCGCCCACGTCATCCTCAACGCGATCGGCGAGGCCGTCCTGGTGACCGACCCGGACGGGGCGATCGAATACGCCAACCCGGCGGGAGCCCAGCTTCTGCGCCGCGGATCGGCCGCCCTGCGCGGCGTCCCGCTGAGCGCCTTCCTCGATTTGGGCGAGGCGAATGGCGACGAATTCCGGGAATCCCGGATCCACCTTCCCGACGGATCGGCGCTGGATGTGGAATACGCGGTGGCCGAAATCCGCGAGGGCGAACGGACCACCGGGCGGGTGGTGGCGGTGCGCGACATCGGCGAGCGGACCCGCGCCGCCGCCGCCCTGGCGCGCAAGACCGCCGAACTGGAACGATCGAACGCCGAGCTTCGGCGCTTCGCCCATGTGGCGGCGCACGATCTGCGGGAACCCATACGCATCGTGGTCTCCTACACCCAATTGCTGGAACGGCGCCATGCCGACCAGATCGGACCGGAGGGACGGGAATTCATCGCCTTCGCGGCCAATGCCGCCCGACAGATGTCCCGCCTGATCCAGGACATGATCGCTTTCACGCGGGTTCAGGCCCACGCGCGGCCCGAGGATCGCGCGTCGGTCGCCTGCGAAGCGGCGCTGGCGACCGCGTTGGCCGCGCTGCGCCCCGCGATCGAGGAAAGCGGGGCGATCATCACCAGCGACCCCCTGCCGGCGGTGATCGCCGACCAAGCGCAACTGTCCGATGTTTTCCAGAACCTGATCGGCAACGGCATCAAGTTCCGCGGCGAGCGGACACCGGAAATTCACGTCGGGGCGCGGCGCCACGGAGAATTCTGGGCCATCTTCGTGCGTGACAACGGTATCGGCATCGAGCCCCAATATTTCGACCGCATCTTCGTGCTCTGCCAGCGCCTGCACACCATCGACCGCTATGGTGGCACCGGCGTGGGACTGGCGGTGTGCAAGCAGATCGTCGAAAGCCATGGCGGCCGCATCGATGTCGAGTCGGAATTGGGCGAGGGAAGCACCTTCCGCTTCCTGCTGCCGATCGACCCTTCGAATCCGTCCGATTGAAGAAGGTCGCGTCGAGCGCCCAATTGACATCGCTTCGGCGACTCAATATTGTGCGCTGCAATACCAACGCAAAGAACGTCCCAGGGGCTCCGATGAAGGTTCTGGTCGCGATCAAAAGGGTGATCGACTACAACGTGAAGATCAGAGTCAAAGCCGATGGCTCTGGGGTCGAGACCGCCAACGTCAAGTTCTCGATGAATCCGTTCGACGAGATCGCCGTCGAGGAAGCCGTCCGCCTCAAGGAAGCCGGCAAGGCGACCGAGGTGGTGGCCGTCTCGATGGGTCCGACCCAGTGTCAGGAGACCCTGCGCACCGCCCTGGCCATGGGCGCCGATCGCGGCATCCTGGTGCAGAGCGACGACGAGCTTCAGCCCCTGGCGGTCGCCAAGCTGCTGAAGGCGGTGACGGAACGCGAATCACCCGATCTGGTCATCCTGGGCAAGCAGGCGATCGACGACGACTCCAACCAGACCGGCCAGATGCTGGCCGCGCTGCTGGGCTGGGCGCAGGGCACCTTCGCCTCGAAGGTCGAACTGGCCGACGGCCGGGCGGTGGTCACGCGCGAAGTCGACGGCGGGCTTGAGACCGTGTCGCTGGCCATGCCGGCGGTGGTCACCACCGATCTGCGCCTGAACGAGCCGCGCTACGCCTCGCTGCCCAACATCATGAAGGCGAAGAAGAAGCCGATCGACATGCTGACGCCGGCCGATCTGGGGGTCGAGACGGCGCCCCGGCTGGTCACGCTGAAGGTCGAGGAGCCGGCCAAGCGCCAAGCCGGCGTCAAGGTTGGCAGCGTCGCCGAATTGGTGGGCAAACTGAAGAACGAAGCGAAGGTGTTCTGATGAGCATCCTGATCGTCGCCGAGCACGACAACGCCGCGCTGAAGCCGGCCACCCTGAACACGGTCGGCGCCGCCGCCCAGATCGGCGGCGAGATCGCCGTGCTGATCGCCGGCAAGGGCTGCCGCGCCGCCGCCGAGGCGGCCGCCCGCGTGGCCGGCGTGTCGCGCGTGCTGCTGGCCGATTCCGCCGCCTACGAGCAT
>JADFZP010000236.1:3499-5712 GCA_015232485.1 Alphaproteobacteria bacterium | reverse complement strand
CCCTCGCCGGGCGCGCGCGTGCCGCGCGCTTGGCCGCCGCCGCAATGGCGGCTGGTTTTGGGTCCGCGTTGAGCGGGCGCGCTCGCCATCATTCCATCAAGGCCCTGGCGGCGAACACGGATTCCAGTTGCCGCATGGTCTGCTGATCGGTGAGGTCGACGCGCAGGGGAGTCACCGCGACGGCGCCGCCGACCACCGCGTCGATGTCGGTGCCCGGCGCCGAGCGCTCTTCGGCGCGCTGGGCGCCGATCCAGAAATAGGTCTCGCCGCGCGGGTCGATGCGCTCCATCAGATCGTCGCCCAGTTTGCGCTTGCCCTGGCGGGTGATTCCGATGCCGGCCACGGCGGGCGGCGGGACGTCGGGGAAGTTGACGTTGATCAGCACGTTCCTGCCCCACCCCACCGCCGTGACGCGGCGGATCACCTCGGCGGCGAAATGCTCGGCGGTCGACCAGCGTGGCGGGTTGCCGGGCGACATGTATTGCGACAGGGCGATCGAGGGCACGCCGAGCAGGGTTCCCTCGATGGCGGCGGCCACCGTGCCGGAATAGGTGACGTCCTCGCCCAGATTGCCGCCGCGATTGATGCCCGACAGCACGAGGTCGGGCTTCTTGTCCTTGAGCAGGTGATTGATCGCCAGCAACACGCTGTCGGTGGGCGTGCCGTCCACCGCCCAGCGGCGCCGCGACAGCCTTCGCATGCGCAAGGGCCTGCGGATGGTCAGCGAATGGGCCACCGCGCTTTGTTCGCTTTCGGGGGCCACCACCCAGACGTCGCGCGACAGGGTGCGGGCGACGCGCTCGAGCAGCTTGATGCCGGGCGCGCCGATCCCGTCGTCATTGGAAACGAGGATGCGCGCGCCCGACAGGTCGGTGATCGGCGGAAACATCAGGCGCGGACGACGTCCAGGCCGCCCATATAGGGGCGCAGCGGCTCGGGAACCAGAATCGAGCCATCGGCCTGCTGCCAATTCTCCATCACCGCGATCAAGGTGCGCCCGACCGCCAGCCCCGAGCCGTTCAGGGTATGGACGAAGCGGGTGCCCTTGCCGTCCTCGGGGCGGTAGCGCGCCCGCATGCGGCGCGCCTGGAAGTCGCCGCAATTCGAGCAGGACGAGATTTCGCGATAAGCCCCCTGCCCCGGCATCCAAACCTCGACGTCATGAGTCTTGCGGGCCGAGAATCCCATGTCTCCGGCACACAGCACCACCACGCGATAGGGCAGGCCCAGACGTTTCAGCACCTCCTCGGCGCAGGCGGTCATGCGGGCGTGCTCGGCCTCGGACCGATCGGGATGGGCGATCGACACCATCTCGACCTTCATGAACTGGTGCTGGCGGATCATGCCGCGGGTGTCCTTGCCCGCCGCGCCGGCCTCGGAACGGAAGCACGGCGTCAACGCCGTCATGCGGATCGGCAGCGCCGATTCGGCCAGGATCTCGTCGGCGACCAGATTGGTCAGCGGCACCTCGGCGGTGGGAATCAGCCAGTGGCCTTGCGCGGTGCGGAACAGATCCTCGCCGAATTTGGGAAGCTGGCCGGTGCCGAACAGCGCCTCGTCGCGCACCATCAGCGGCGGATTGACCTCGGTATAGCCGTGCTCGCCGGTTTGCAGGTCGAGCATGAAATTGGCGATGGCGCGTTCGAGACGGGCCAGCGGCCCCTTCAGCACCACGAAGCGGGCGCCCGACAACCGGGCGGCGCGCTCGAAATCCATCAATCCCAGCTTCTCGCCCAAGGCGTCGTGGGCCAGCGGCGCGAAGTCGAATTCACGCGGTTGGCCTTCCCGCCGCAGCTCGACATTGGCCGACTCGTCCAGGCCCTCGGGCACGTCGGCGGCCGGCGTGTTGGGCAGCCGGGCCATCAAGCCGTCGATCTCGAGGCCAAGGTCGCGCTCCTCGGCCTCGAGGGTGGACATGCGGTCTTTAAGCCCGGCCACCTCGTCCATCAAGGCTTGGGCGTCCCCACCCTGCTTGCGAACCCCGCCGATCTGCTTCGACGCCTCGTTGCGGCGCGCCTGCATCTCCTGCAACGCGGTCTGGGCGGCGCGGCGGCGCTGGTCGAGTTCGAGGATGCGGGCCGACATCGGCTCGGCCCCCCGCCGGGCGAGCGCCGCGTCGAGTTGGGCGGGTTCGTCGCGAATCCACTTGATGTCGAGCATGGCCGACGCGGCTCCTTGTTGGCTGCTGCCGCGTTATAGAGCCGGAAGCGCTT
>JADFZP010000236.1:0-3399 GCA_015232485.1 Alphaproteobacteria bacterium | reverse complement strand
GGATCAGCTCGCGTTGAAGTCCGTCTCCTCGACGCCGTCGTCATAGGCGTCCTCGACCTCCTTGCGCTTCTTCTCGACGATGCGGCAGGCGAAGATCGAGATTTCGTAAAGGATCATCATGGGAATGCCCAGGCCCAACTGGCTGATCACGTCGGGGGGCGTCAGGATGGCGGCGGCGATGAAGATGCCCACGATGGCGTAGCGACGCTTCTCGGCCAAGGCCTTGGCGGTGACCAAGCCGACGCGCGCCATCAGGGTCAGCACCACGGGAAGCTGGAAGGCGATGCCGAAGGCGAAGATCAGCGTCATCACCAGCGACAGGTACTCGCCCACCTTGGCTTCGAGCTGGATCGGCAGAACGCCCTCGCCGGCCGAGGTCTCGAAGCTGATGAAGAACGACCACGCCATCGGCAGGATCAGGAAATAGACCAGCGCCGCGCCCAAGGTGAACAGCACCGGCGTGGCCATCAGGAACGGCAGGAACGCCTTTCTCTCATGCTTGTAGAGGCCCGGCGCGATGAACGCCCAAAGCTGGCCGGCGATTACGGGGAAGGTGACGTAAAGGGCCGAGAACGCCGCCACCTTCATGTAGGTGAAGAAGGCCTCGGTCAGCGCGGTGTAGATCATCCGCCGCTCGCCGCCCTGCTTGGCCAGGATGTCGGCCAGCGGCTGGACCAGGAAGCCATAAATCTGCTGCGCGAAGGCGTAGCAGACCAGGAAGGCGACCACGAAGGCCAGCGCCGAATACAGCAGCCGGCGGCGCAGCTCGACCAGATGTTCGAGCAGCGGCATCTTGCCGTCGTCGGGGTCGACGGCGGCGGTCACGGCTTGGCGCCTTCGGGCGGGGTTTCGGGGGGCGCGCCGGCCTCGGAGTTGATCGCCGGGTCGTCAAGCGGCGCCGGGTCGCGGCGCACGCCCGATTCCTGCTCCATGCGGAAGGCCTGTTCGATCTCGCCCTTGGGATCGACGGCCTTTTCGATTTCGCCCTTGAAGTCGATGCGGCCGGTTTTCTCGATTTCGCGCCGCACGTCGTCCAACTGCGAATCCCTTGCGATGTCTTCCAGGCCGCGCTGGAACTCCATCGCCATCATGCGGCCCTTTCGGACCCATTGACCCACGCTGCGCAGCACGCGCGGCAGGTCCTTGGGCCCGATGACCAGCAGGGCCACAGTGGCGATCACGGCCATTTCGGACCAAGCGATGTCGAACATAAGCGCGGCTCCGCGCGCGGGCTCAGTTCTTTACGGACTGGTCCTTGTTTTCCGGCACGGCGGCGGGTGACGCCTCCGAGGGAATCGACTTCTTGGCGTCGCCGACGGGCTCGTCGTCCTCGCGCATGCCGGACTTGAAGGCTTTGACGCCCTTGGCCAGGTCGCCCATCAGCCGCGGAATCTTGCCGGCGCCGAACAGCAGCAGGACGATGATCAGGACGACGATCCAGTGCCAGAGACTGAAGCTGCCCATGAGGGAATTTCTCCGAAGGTCGTTTCGCCGGTTGGGCGGGGATCATGGCAAAAGACCTGGATGCCCGCAATGCTTCCCTTGCCCACCCACTCAATTAGGATGGGTGGTCGGGAAACAGAAGGCCAGCGCGCGATCGAGACGCAGTTCCAGCATCTCGCCCTCGCTGGGCAGGAAACGCCCCGGCATCCGGGAATGGAGGTGCAGAATCCCCTCGGCCCGCTCGACGCGCAGATGGATCAAGCTGGTGCGACCCAGCATGCGCGAGGCGATCACCTGCGCCTGGCAGGGCGCCGTCTCGTTGCCGGCCAAAGGCACCAGATGCAGCGCCTCGGGCCGGATCAGGATCTCGGCCGGGTCGCCATTGGCCAGACCGGGCGCCGGGATCGGGCCGAACGGGCTGGCCAGAGCGCCCGCCTCGACCACGCCGGGAACGCGGTTGACCTCGCCGAAAAAGGCCGCCACGAAGGCGTCGGCGGGGCGGCAGTAAAGCTCAACCGGCGAGCCCATCTGGACCACACGCCCGTCGCGCATCAGGGCGATGCGGTCGGCCATGAACATGGCCTCCTCGGGATCGTGGGTGACCATCAAGGTCGACACCCCGGTCGATTTGAGGACGTGCAGAGTCTCGTCACGCACCTGATCGCGCAACCGCGAGTCGAGCCCCGAGAACGGCTCGTCGAGCAGCATCAGCTTGGGACTGGGCGCCAGGGCGCGGGCCAGCGCGACCCGCTGCTGCTGCCCGCCCGACAGCATATGCGGCCACGACTGCGCGTAGGCCGACATGCCGACCAGTTCGAGCATCGCGGCGACCCGGTCGCGGCGCGCCGCCGCCGGCAACCCCTCGATGCCGAAGGCCACGTTGCCGGACACGTCGAGATGGGGAAACAGCGCGAAATCCTGGAACAGGAAGCCCACCCCGCGCGACTCGGGCGGGATGTTGGTGCGGCCGTCCGCCACCACCCGCCCATCGAGGCGAACGCTGCCGGCCAGCGGATACTCCAGCCCGGCGGCGATCCGCAAGGTGGTGGTCTTGCCGCAGCCCGAGGGGCCGAGCAGGCAGACCAGTTCGCCCGGCGGCACGGCCAGACTGACCTCCTCGACCACCATGCGGCCGTCATAGGCGTGGCCGACCTCGTCGAGCACAAGTCCCGCTTCCGCCTGTCTCGTCACGATGGCGTCCTTCATGATGCGCTCCCCGGCCGCGATCGGGCGATCGCGCGGCTCAATAACACGACCGGCACGATTCCCACCACGACGATCGCCAAGGCCGGCGCCGCCGCGTCGCCCAGCCGCTCGTCCGAGGCCGCTTGGAAGGCCTGCACCGCCAGTGTGTCGAAATTGAACGGCCGCATGATCAGGGTGGCCGGCAATTCCTTCAGCACGTCGACGAACACCAGCAGCGCCGCCGTCAACAGGCTGCCGCGCATCACCGGCACATGCACCCGGCGCAGGGTGGCCAGCGGGGCGAAGCCCAGGGTGCGCGCCGCCCCCTCCATCGAGGGCGTCACCTTGGACAGGCTGGCCTCGACGGTGTTGAAGCCGACCGCCAGAAAGCGCACCAGATAGGCGTAGACCAGCCCGACCACCGTGCCGGTCAGCAGCACCCCGGTGGCGTTGCCGATCGCCGAGAGCGGCACCATCACGCCGACCGCGATCACCGAGCCCGGCACCGCGTAGCCCAGACTGGCCACCCGAACCGCCGAAAGCGTCACGCGATCGGGATGCAAGCGCTGTCCATAGGCCATCACCAAGGCGGCGAGCACCGCCGCCATCGCCGCCGCCGACGCCAGAAGGAAGCTGTTCAGCGCATGCTCGAAGAAGCGCGAATCGAGCCCCGGCAGCGCCTCGACCGCCCAAGCGCCGAGCACGGCGGCCGGCGCCACGAAGCCGAACAGCACCGGCGCCCCGCAAGCCGCCACCGCCAGCGTGGCCTTG
>JADFZP010000235.1 GCA_015232485.1 Alphaproteobacteria bacterium | reverse complement strand
GGCCGGCCGTATTCGCCGGAGCGGCGGCGCAGTTCGTCGAGGATGCGCCGCGCGCGGTGGAGTTCGGCCTCGGTGGGGACTTCGACGGTCTGGTCGTCGATATGGCCCGGCCCGGTGCGGCGGCCGAGGGGGTCGCGGCCCTGTCCGCCGGGCATCCCCCCGCGCGCCATTCCGGGGCCCATCTGTCGCTGGGCCTGCTCCATCGCCTGTTGCATGCCGTCCTTGAGCTTTTGCAGCGCTTGGCCCTGGGCCTGGGCGGCCGCCGCCGGATCGTGCGCCATCAAGCCTTGGGTGGCGCCGCGCATCTCCTGTTCGGCCTCGCCGAGCGGGCCGGGGATGTCGCCCATCGCCTCGCCCATTTGACGCATCGCCTCGCCCAGGCCGCGGCGCAGCTCCTCTTGGCGGTCGGCCTTGGCGGTGCTGTCCTGGGGCTCGCCCCCGCCCTGTTGCGACTGCTGGAAGGTTTGGTCCATCAACTCGCGCTGTTGGCGGGTCAGGCCGTCGAGGGCGTCCATCGCCTTCTTCATCTCCTGCGCGCCTTCGCCGCCGGCCGTCATCGGCTGCATGCCTTCGAGCATCTTCTGAAGCTGCGACAGCAGTTCGCGCGCCGCCTCGGTCGAGCCGGTGCGGGCCATCTCGCGCATCTGTTCCAGCATCTCTTCGAGTTCTTGCTGGGTCACCGTCTCCATGTCGGGCGAGGCCATCGGCATCTGATCGGCGCCCATGCGCTGGGCCTGCTCGGCCATCGCCTGCATCATCTGGCGCATGGCCTCTTGCAACTGGTTCATCAGGTGCTCGATCTGGGCCGGGTCGGCGTTTTCGGCCAGCGCCTTTTCCAATTCCCGAGCCAATTCGGCGACGCGGCGCTGGGTCTCGGGCAGCAGGCCCTCCTCGACCCGCAGCGCGGTTTTCCACAGAATGTCCTGCACCGAGGCGACCGCCTGTTCGTCGGCGCCGCCGTAGTTCAGGCGGGCGCGCGAGGCGCGCATCGCCAGGAACACCACGAAATCGCCCGCGAAGGCGTCGGGCGCCATCGAGAGTTGATCCAGCCCGGCCATCACCGTTTCGCGCGAAGCCACCGGGTCCTCGGCCAGGGCGCGGCGCAGGGCGACCAGGGCGCGCGCCACCGGATGCTCGAAGCGGCGTTCGGGCAGCACCATGTCGAGCGGCTCGCCCGCCCCGGTCTGGCCGGCGCCATCCGAGGCCATCGGCTGCAAGGTCACCGGCAGCCCGGCCCACACATGGCCGGTGAGATCGTGCCAGCCGGCCAGCTTGGTCTCGGTGTTGCGGCCGCCGGGCAGCGGCATCTCCGCCTGCGGGCCGGGTTCGTCGGGGCGGTCGGCGCGGCGCAGCTCGACCCACACCTTGGCGACGCCCCAATCATCCGAGGCCTGCAAGCGCAGCCGCAGCCGTCCGCGCTCGTCGGTCTCGGGCGGGTCGGTGAACGCCACCGAGGGCAGCGCGTCCTTGACCACCCGGATCGGCCACTCGCCCACGTTGCGCATCCCCTGGCGCACCGTCAGGCTGGTGCCGCCGTCGATCGACGATTCCAGGCGCTGGGTGCCCTCGGCCAGGCGGGCGAAGGGTTGCCGTTGATCGCCCACCACCAGTTGGGCGGGCGTCGCCGAGCCTTCCAGCACCGCCAGCAGGGCGCTGCCGGCCGGCACGGTCAGCGGGTTGGCCAAGGGCTCGCCGGGGGCGCGCAGCAGGATCGGCGCCAGCCCCGTATGGCCGGGAGGAGTGATCCACACTTGCAGGCTGGATTCGGCGGCGGCGACGCCGGGCAGCGGCGGAGTCATCGCGCGGGCGAAGCGAATCGCCCACGGATCGCGCCATTCGCCGACCGCGACCACCACCATCAGCAGCAGCACGGCGGCGCGGAGCGCGTAAGGGTCCTCGGCGGGAACGCCGGGCGACGGAATGGCGACCTTCAGCGAGGCGATGCGGGCGGCGGCGCGGCGGCGATGCTCGGTCCACAGGGCGAGCCCGTCCTCGTCGGTCGAGGCCGGCCGGTCGTCGAGGGTGGCCAGCGGCCGATGATCGAGCCCGCTGTCGCGTTCGAGCCGACGCAGCGCCTCGGAAACACCCGGCCATTGGAAACGCCGCAAACCACGCCAGCCGAGCACCGCGAAGGCGACGAAGAACGCCACCAGCACCAGGGCGTGCAGGCGGGGCGGCAGCAGCGGCAGCGCGTCGAGCACCGCCAAGGTGCCGAACAGCCCGGCCACGCAGGCCAGCGGCCAAGCGGCGCGCCAGAACGATTCCCAGCCGAGCGCCAGCCGGGCCAGCGCGATCTCGAGCCTCAACCGTTCCGTCTCGACCTCCTCACTTCCCTCCCAACCAGTCGGGCAGGGCTTCCTGGGCCAGCATCTCATCGTATGTGGGCCGCCCCCGGATCAATGCAAAGGCGTCACCCTTGACCAGCACCTCGGGAATCAGCGGGCGCGAATTATAGGTCGAGGACATCGCCGCGCCATACGCCCCGGCGGTGCGAAACGCCACCAGACTGCCCGCCCGCAAGGCCGGCAGCATGCGCTGCCGGGCGAAGGTGTCGGTGGTCTCGCAGATCGGCCCCACCACGTCGACCGGCACCCGTTCGGCGCCCGGCGGGGGTTCGTTCACCGGAACGATGGCGTGGTGCGAGTCATACAGGGCCGGGCGCATCAAATCATTCATTCCGGCATCGAGTACCGCGAAAGTGCGCGTCGCCCCCTCTTTCACGTGGATGACGCGGCTGACCAGCAGCCCGGCATTGCCGACCAGCACGCGGCCGGGCTCGAAGAGCAGCTTGCAGTCGAGATCGCCCAGCACCTCGCGCACCACGGCGGCATAAGCCTCGGGGCTGGGCGGGATCTCGTCCTCGTAGGGGACGCCCAGCCCGCCGCCCAGATCGAGCCGGGTGATCGGAATGCCGTCGGCGCGCAGCATGGCGACCAGATCGCGCAAGCGCAGGAAGGCGTCGCGGAACGGCTCCAACTCGGTCAGTTGCGAGCCGATATGGACCGCCACGCCGCGCAATTCGATGCCCGGCAGTAGGGCGGCCTCGCGCATCACCCGATGGGCGCGAATCCATTCGATGCCGAACTTGTTCTCCTTGCGGCCGGTGGTGATCTTGGCGTGGGTGCCGGCGTCGACGTCGGGATTGACGCGCAGGGCGATCGACGCCTTGACTCCCAGATCGACCGCCAGCCGGTTGAGCATATGCAGCTCGGGCTCGCTTTCGACGTTGATCTGCATGATGCCGCGGGTCAACGCGAAGGTCAGTTCCTCCTCGGTCTTGCCGACCCCCGAGAACACGATGCGGTCGGCCGGCACGCCCGCCGCCAGGGCGCGCCGCAACTCGCCCTCGGACACCACGTCGGCGCCCGCCCCTAAGCCGGCCAGGGTGGCGACCACCGCCAGATTGGGATTGGCCTTCATGGCGTAGCAGATGGTGGCGTCCAGCCCGGCCAGGGCGTCGCGGAACACCGTGTAGTGCCGCGTCAGCGTGGCGGTCGAGTAGCAATAGAACGGCGTGCCCACCGCTGTGGCGATGTGGGCGATCGGCACGTCCTCGGCATGGAGGTGGCCGCGCTGGTATTGAAAATGATCCATGATGTCACCGCGACGGATATTGGCGGGGATAGGTGCTTCCCTCGGGCGCCTCGAGGTCGCCGCGCTTGCCGCAAGCGGCCAGCGGAGCGGCGAGCGCCAGGATGGTCAGCAAAACGATCAGGCGGCGCATGCGCGTGGGCTCCCCTTAGAGATGGCGTTGGCGGGCGGCTTCGACGGCCGCGCGGACATTGTCGGGCGCCGTGCCGCCAAAGCTGGTGCGGCTGGCGGCCGAGGCGTCGACGCCCAGCACCTCGAAGATTCGGGCGTCGATGCCCGGCTCGATCGCGCGCATGGCGTCGAGGGCCAAGTCCTCGATGCCCACCCCTTCGGCCTCGGCCAGCTTGACGATGCGGCCGGTGACGTGGTGGGCTTGGCGGAACGGCATCCCCAGGACGCGCACCAGCCAGTCGGCCAGATCGGTGGCCGTGGTGAAGCCGGCGCCTGCGGCGGCGCGCAAGGTCGCCTCCTCGACGGTCATGTCGCGGATCATGCCGGCCATCGCGGCGAGGCACAATTCCAGCGTCTCGGCCGCCTCGAACACCGGCTCCTTGTCGTCTTGCATGTCCTTGCTGTAGGTCAGCGGCAGGCCCTTCATGACGATCAGCAGCGCGTTCAAGTCCCCGATCACCCGGCCGGCCTTGGCGCGGGTCAGCTCGGCGGCGTCGGGGTTGCGCTTCTGCGGCATGATCGAACTGCCGGTGGTGTAGGAATCCGACAGCCGCACGAAGCGGAACTGGGCGCTGGTCCAGATCACCAGTTCCTCGGCCAGACGCGACAGATGCACGGCGCAGATCGCCGCCGCCGCCAGGAACTCCAGCGCGAAATCGCGATCCGACACCGCGTCGAGCGAATTGGCGCAGGGCCGGTCGAAGCCCAGCGCCTTGGCGGTCATGAAGCGGTCGATCGGAAACGACGTGCCGGCCAAGGCGGCGGCGCCCAGCGGCGATTCGTTGAGCCGCGCCCGGCCGTCGGCGAGGCGGCCCCGGTCGCGGCCGAACATCTCGACATAGGCCATCATGTGATGGCCGAAGGTCACCGGCTGCGCCGCCTGGAGATGGGTGAAGCCGGGCATCACGGTGCCGGCGTGCGCCTGGGCCTTGTCGAGCAGCGCGGCTTGCAGCGCCTGCAACATGCCGTCCAGGCCGTCGATGGCGTCGCGCACCCACAGGCGGAAATCGGTCGCCACCTGATCGTTGCGCGAGCGCGCGGTGTGCAGCCGGCCGGCGGCGTCGCCGATCAACTCGGCCAGACGCGCCTCGACATTCATGTGGATGTCTTCGAGATCGGCACGAAAAACGAACTCGCCGCGCTCGATCTCTTGCAGCACGCGGTCGAGGCCGGCCAATATGGCCTGGCCGTCGTCGCGCGACACGACCCCGGTTTCGACCAGCATGGCGCAATGCGCCTTCGAGCCCCGGATGTCCTGGGCGTAGAGCCGCTTGTCGAAATCGATCGAGGCGTTGATGCGGCTCATCACCGCCGCGGGGCCGGCTTCGAAGCGGCCACCCCACATGGCGCTGGCTTTGGAGTCGGTCATCGGGTCCTTTCGAGGGTGGATATGAACAGATTGGTTTTCATACTCGGTGCGTCTTCCGTCGCGGCCATCGCGCTGGGGCTGTGGCTGGTCTTCCTAGCCCCCGGCGGCGCGCCGCCGAGCCCAAGCTACACCGAACCGCCGCGCTCGGAAAGTCTTGCCGCGCCGGCCCAACGCACGCCGATTCCCCACGTGACCTTCACCGATTCGGCGGGCGACGCCCAGACCTTGGAAAGCCGCCGCGGCAAGGTTCTGCTGGTCAATTTCTGGGCGACGTGGTGCGCCCCCTGCATCGCCGAGATGCCCGCCCTGTCCACCCTGCAAAAGCGCTTCCCCGAGGGGTTCGAGGTGCTGGCCCTGTCGCAGGACCGCGAAGGCGCCCCGGTGGTGAAGAAATTCTATGAAGGGATCGGCATCGAGAACCTGCCCATCCTGCTGGACACCAAGGGCGAGGCCGGCCGCGCCATCGGCGGCCGCGGCCTGCCCACCACCCTGCTGGTCGACCGCCAAGGCCGCGAAGCCCTGCGCGTGGAAGGCGGTCGCGATTGGGACCAGGCGCCCTATATCGGTATGATCGAGGCGCTGCTGGCGGAG
>JADFZP010000234.1:3438-5726 GCA_015232485.1 Alphaproteobacteria bacterium | reverse complement strand
GTCCCAGGGCAGCAGGTCTTGAATGCCCGGCGTGCGCGCCAGGGCCAGCAGCAGGGCCAGCGCGCCGGCCATCGCCAGGGCGCCGACCCCCAGCAGGGCCCAACCGCGCAGATCGTCGGCGAAGGCCTTGGTGACGGCGTAGGGGGGCTCGATACGGGTCATGGGGTGTAGACGTGGTAAAGCAGGCCATAGACCGCGACGCCCGACGCCGAGACGTAGATCCAGGTCGCCAGGGTGAAGCGCGCCAGCTTCTTGTGCGCCTCGAAGCGGCCGACCAGCGCGCGGCGCAGGGTCACCGCGATGAAGGGCAGCACGGCGGTCGCCAGGAACACATGGCTGATCAGCAGGGCGTAATACAGCGGCTTCATCGAATCGGGTCCGGGGAACCGGAAGATCGGCGAGGTGAAGTGGTAAAGCAGATAGGCCGCCAGGAACAATCCCGAGACACCCACCGCCGACAGCATCAAGGCGCGGTGGCGCTCGCGGTGGCCGCCGCGCACGGCGACCAGACCGGCCAGAAGCAGGATCAGGGCCGCGACGTTCAGCCCCGCCGTCAGGTGGGGAAGCACCCCGCTCATGAAAGTCTCCAGACCATGCCCGCTGGTCATGGTGATTATCAGGCATATGTCGGCCGGGTCGACAAAAATCCGCTTGGCCCGGCGGCCCTCGCGGCGGCATTCTCCAAGGTATGACCGAATCGCGCATCGGCGGCTTCGCCGCCATTCCCCCCGCCTATGATCCGGCCGGGCTCGACCGCGGCCTGGGGATGATCGCCGCCGCGGGCTTCACCCACGTCGAACTCCACGCCCACATGCTGGGGGCGATCGTCGGCGCCCGGCTGATCGACGAGCGGCTGCGGCCGGTCCAGGCGATGCTGGCCCGCCACGGCTTGGCCTGCACCATTCATGGCCCGTTCTCGCTCAATCTGATGGACGAGGCGCTGGCGCCCCTGCACGAGGCGGTGGCCCGCGCCTGCATCGAATTGTGCGCGGCGCTCGGCTCGGGCGTGATGGTGGTGCATCCCGGCTGGCTGGACGGCCCGCTGCCCGAGGTCGAACTCGAACGGCTGATGGGCGTCGAGCGCGCCGCGCTGGCCCGTCTGGCGCCCTTCGCGGCCGATCATCGGGTGCGCCTGTGCCTCGAGAACATGCCCCCGGTCACCGAGACGGTGCTGGACGGCAGCCGCCTCAACTACGCCATCGATCCGGTTCGGCTGGCCGCCCAGGTGGCCGCCATCGACCATCCGGCGATTCGCGCCACCATCGATTTCAGCCATGCTTGGCAATCGGCCAATTGGCGGCAAGTCGATTTCCGCGGCTCGCTGGCGCCCTTGGCGCCGTTGGCCGCCCATCTGCACATCCACGATTCGTTCGGCCGCCCGCCGGTGCTCGCCCATGCGACGACCGCCGACTGGGTCCTGTTCGGGGTAGGCGATCTGCACCTGCCGCCGGGCTGGGGCAACATCGACTTTCCGGCCGCGCTGGGCGGGATCGCGGTGCCGCCGGAAACCATCATGACCTTCGAGATCGAGAAGGCGTTCTTCGGCGAGGAGGTGCTGGCCCGCGCCCTGGCCGACGGCCGCCGCTTCGCCTCCCTGATTGGCGACCCCCTTGATGGCACGGCCGCCCGCGATCATCCCTAAGGCAAGGGAGGTGCGCGATGATCGAGGACGAGGCGGCCGGGCTCGCCCGGGCCATGGTGGCGGTCATCGAGGCCGAAATGTCGGCGACCGCTTGGCAGACCGGCCGCGACGCCCTGTCGCCGCCGGTCGCCGAGGCGCTGCTCTGGGTGCCGCGCCATCTGTTCGTGCCGCCGACGATGCGCGCCTTGGCCTATGAAAACCGGCCGTTGCCGATCGGTGGCGGCCAAACCATCTCGCAGCCCTTCGTCGTCGCCCTGATGACCGAACTGCTCGATCTCGAACCGGGCTGCGCGGTGCTCGAAATCGGCACCGGCTCGGGCTATCAGGCGGCGGTGCTGGGCCGACTCGCCGGGCGGGTCGAGACCGTCGAACTGCGCCCCGACCTCGCCGCCGAGGCGGCGGCCCGCCTGACCGCGCTGGGCGCCGCCAACGTCCATGTCCACCAGGGCGACGGCAAGCTGGGCTGGCCGCCCGGCGCCCCCTTTGACCGCATCCTGCTGACCGCCGCCGCCGAACCCCTGCCGCGCCCCCTGTTCGAGCAACTGGCCCCCCAAGGCCGATTGGTCGCCCCGCTCGGCCCGCCCGGCACCGTGGAGTGGCTGGTCACCATCGACAAGGATTCGGCCGGCAAGCTGTCAACCCGCCG
>JADFZP010000234.1:0-3338 GCA_015232485.1 Alphaproteobacteria bacterium | reverse complement strand
ACGCCGTAACGGCAAGTCGCTCAGATGAACAACATCCCGCCATCGCGCGAGGCGTCGGCCAGGAAGGTGACGACGCCGCCGGAATCGACCGGCACGTCGGGGCGCAGGTCGGCGGGGTCGATGTTCAGGGCGCGCAGGCCCATTTCGCAGACCATCACCTTGACGCCAAGCGCCACGCAGGCCGACAGGAGTTCCTCGAAGGTGGCGACGCCGCGCGAAGCGAAGCCGGCGTCCATCGCCTGGGCGTCCAGGCCGGGCTCCTCGGTGGGCAGGCGGCGCCAGCCATCGGGGTTAAGCAGGGCGCGAGCGGCGCCCATGGTGAAGAACAGGGTGACGGGGGTGTTCGAGGCGACCGCGGCGGCGGCCATCACCAACGCGTAGTGGACGCGCTCGAAGCCGCCCGAGAAGACGACGATCGAAAGCTTGTCAACCGCAGACATTGGCGGTGGTCCCGTGGCTGGACAGGTCATGGATGGTGGGATGCTCGCCGCAGAGCGGGCAGGCCGGGTCGGGTTTGACCCGCACCTTGCGGAAGGCGGCCGACAGGGCGTCGTAGATGATCAGGGCGCCGCGCAGCGAATCGCCGATGCCCAGGATCTCCTTCAGCACCTCGATGCCTTGCAGCGAGCCCATGGCGCCGGCCATGGCGCCCAGCACGCCGGCCTCGGCGCAGGTGGGAATCTGGCCGGGCGGCGGCGCCTCGCGGAACAGGCAGCGATAGCAGGGGCCGCCGCGCGCCGTGTCCCAGGTCGAAAGCTGGCCGTCGAAGCGCAGGATGGCCGCCGAGACCAGCGGCTTCTTGGCGAAGTGGCAGGCGTCGTTGACCAGGAAGCGGGTGGCGAAATTGTCGCTGCCGTCGGCGATCACGTCGTATCGCGAAATCAGGTCCAGCGCGTTGTCGGCCTCCAGCCGCATCGGGTGCGGCTCGATGGTCACGTCGGGATTGATCTCGGCGGCGGCCAGACGGGCGCTTTCCACCTTAGGCATGCCCAGCCGCGGCGTGGTGTGCAGGATCTGGCGTTGCAGATTGGTCAGCTCGACCGCGTCGTCGTCGACCACGCCGATGGTGCCCACCCCGGCGGCCGCCAGATACAGCACCAGGGGCGAGCCCAGCCCACCCGCGCCGACCACCAGCACCCGCGCGCCCAACAGGCGCTCCTGTCCGGCGCCGCCCACCTCGGGCAGGATGATGTGGCGGGCGTAGCGGCGGATCTGGTCCTCGGTGAAGTCCATCAGAACTCGAACAGTTGGGTCGACAGATAGCGCTCGGCGAAGGACGGCAGGATGACCACGATGGTCTTGCCCGCCATGTCGGGGCGCGAGCCCAGTTCCAGCGCGGCGGCGATCGCGGCACCCGACGAGATGCCGACCGGCAATCCTTCCAGCCGCGCCGCGCGGCGCGCCGTGGCGAAGGCGCTTTCGTTCGAGATTTGCAGAATCTCGTCGATGATCGCGCGGTCCAGGATCTTGGGCACGAAGCCGGCGCCGATGCCCTGGATCTTGTGCGGGCCGGGCGCTCCACCCGACAGCACGGGGCTGTCCTCGGGCTCGACGGCGATCATGCGAATCGCCGGATTCTTCGCCTTCAGCGCGCGGCCGATGCCGGTCAGGGTGCCGCCGGTGCCCACGCCCGCGACCACCGCGTCGACCTTGCCGCCGGTGTCGCGCCAAATCTCCTCGGCGGTGGTGGTGGCGTGGATCGCCGGGTTGGCGGGGTTCTCGAATTGCTGCGGCATCACCGCGCCGGGAATGGTCTGGACCAGTTCCTCGGCCTTGACCACGGCGCCGGTCATGCCCTTGCCGGCGGGGGTCAGCACGATCTCGGCGCCCAGCAATTCAAGCATCTTGCGGCGCTCGATCGACATGCTTTCCGGCATGCACAGGATCAGGCGATAGCCCTTGGCGGCGCAGACGAAGGCCAGCGCGATTCCGGTGTTGCCCGAGGTCGGCTCGACCAGCGTGTCGCCCGGCTTGATGCGGCCCTCGGCCTCGGCGGCCTCGATCATCGCCAGACCGATGCGGTCCTTGACCGAGGCCAGCGGATTGAAGAACTCGCACTTGCCAAGCACGTAGGCCTTGGCGCCGGCCTCGGCGGCCAGCTTCTTCATGCGGACCAGCGGCGTGGCGCCGATGGTGTCGACGATGCTGTCGTAAACGCGGCCGCGAAACTCGGTCGGGTTCATCTGTTTCTACCTCTCGGCGCGTGTAAATTACGTTTCCATCATATTATAGATACTCTTTCACGCCCGCCGTTTCAAATGGTGAAGTCGAGCTTCTTCTCGACCTCGCTGGTAATACCGCCGCGATAGGCGCGCATGCACAGGTCATCGACCGTGATGGCGTCCAGGCGCTGCATGATCTCTTCCTGCAGGTCGCCCCACATCGGGCGGATCACCTGCTTTCCCAGGTCCGAGGCGGGGATGTCCTGATAGGGGTCTTCCGCCGTCTCCAGCGTGCGGACCACGCGGACGATCTCGCCCACGCTGATGCGGCGCCGCTCGCGGGCCAGGCGATAGCCGCCGCGCGGGCCGCGCACGCCGGTCAGGATGCCGTTGCGCACCAGTTGTTGCAGCGTCTGTTCCAGATAGCGTCGGGGAATGCCCTGGCGGCGGGTGATCTCGCGGCTTTGCACCGGCTCTCCACCCGCGTTGTAGGCGATGTCCAGCACCGCCTCGATCGCGAACAACATCTTCTTGGATGGCCTCAGCATCGTCCCAGCCTCCTTTTCATCCCGTCGAGCCGAATCCGCCCGTCCCGCGCGCCGTGTCGGGCAGATGCTCGACCGGAGTCCAGATCCCCCGCGCGACCGGCGCCACCACCATTTGGGCGATGCGCAGGCCGCGGGTGATGGTGAAGGGGTGGGCGCCCAGATTGATCAGCACCACGCCGACCTCGCCGCGATAATCGGCGTCGATGGTGCCGGGCGCGTTGAGGACGCTCACCCCATGCTTCAAGGCCAGCCCCGAGCGCGGCCGCACCTGCGCCTCGAAGCCCGGCGGCAGGGCGATGGCCAGCCCGGTGGGCACCAGGGCGCGGGCGCCCGGCGCCAAGATCAGATCGGCGTCGATCGCGGCCAGCAGGTCCATGCCGGCCTCCAGGGTGCCGGCGGCCTCTGCCTGCACTTCGTAGGCCTCGCCCTCCTGCAAGGTGGAGAGGTGGGCACTGGCCTGGAGGTCAAAAGGCGAGCGGCCAGAGATACGCCCCTCGGCCGTCAGCTGCCCGAAGGGTGCGCCGGCGCGCAGGCCGGAGAGACGGTGCTGAAGGCCGTCGGAATCGAGCTTGCCGGCCAGGGCGGTGAGCACCATGTCCGGCTCGGCGGGCTTGCTATCCACCAGGGC
>JADFZP010000233.1 GCA_015232485.1 Alphaproteobacteria bacterium | reverse complement strand
CGATCGGCGTCTCGCCGATGGGCTCGTCGACCCCGGCTTCCAGATACCAGCGGAGAATGGCTTCGAGCGGCGGATGGGCGTTCATGGCCCCAGCATAACACGCGCGAAATTCGCGCGACACGCATGTACTCTTGACCGATTCGACGTCGCGAGGGGTTTGATGAAGAGATGGTTTTGGGTCGCCTTGGTCCTGTCGCTGTGCGGCGCGTTCGCCGCCGCGCCGGCCGGCGCGGCGCATCCGCGGCCGCTCGATCTGGTCGGCGACGCCGCCAGCTTCCCCCTGGATCACCATCTCGCCGTCCTCGAGGACGAAGGTGGATCGCTGGACGTCGACCAGCTTGTCGGGGCCGACTGGCAAGACGCCCCGCGGCGGGGACTCGCTTCGGGAACGGTGTGGTACCGCTTCACGGCGGTGCGGGCGCCGGGGATGCCGGCGGACTGGATCCTGGCGTTCGGCGAGCCCGACATCGACGACGTCCGGGTCTTCGTGCCGGACGAGAACGTCGAGATCCGCCTGGGGCGGCACATCCCCAGCGCGCGATTGGCGCTGGCGGCGCGGCGCCACGTCGCCATGCTGACCCTGCCCGAGGCCAGGCCGGTGACCGTCTATATAAGGCTGGCCTCGCAGCACAAGATCCGCTTCGAGGAGGCCGCGTTGTGGCGGCCCGGCGCGCTGATGTTCGAGGAGGTGCGGGATTCGACCCTGTTCGGCCTCCACTTCGGCGTCCTGGCGGTGATCGTCACGGTTCACGCGCTGTTCGGGTTCTGGCTGCGCGACGCGACGATGCTGCTTTACGCCCTTTACGTCGGAACCAACCTCTGTCGCGGCCTGACCCACTCCGGCCTCGCGGCCGTGGTGTTTCCCGCGTCGGGCGGGGCGGTCAATTACATGCTGAGCGGGGTGGGCTTGCTTGGCGGCGTCGCCGCCTTCATCTTCATGTGGGACAACATCCTCGGCTTGAGGAAGGCGTTTCCGGTGATGCACCGGATCTATACGTCGGCCGCGACCGTCATGGCCCTGGGGCTTTTTTCGCTGATGAGCCCCGCCTTCCCATTGCTCGTCGGCCCGGCCCTGGCGACCATGCTCCTTGCCAGCATCGCCAGCACCGTGCTCGCGGCGCTTCTGGTGTGGCGCGATCCCAAGGACGTCTTGCTGAAATTCTATCTGTTGGCCTTTCTTCCCGTGATGCTGGGATGGGGCACCGAAGTCGCCGCCAAGCTGACCGCGATGGTTCCCGACGACATGGGGCGCCAGATCACCGTGGCCGCCAACATGACCCACATCGCCATTCTCAGCGTGGCCATGGCCTATCGCCTGGGGCGCATGCAGCGCGAGGGGATGCGAGCCGAGATCAATCTGGCGGGTGAACGCATGGCGCGACAACGCCTGCGCACCTTCATCGACATGGCGACCCACGAATTCAAGACGCCGCTGGCCGTGATCGACAGCGCGGCGCAGATGGTCGGGTTGTTCAACGGCACGCGGCATTCCGAAATCGGCGACCGCGTCACCACCATCCGCCGCGCCGTCAAAAGGCTGGTGAGCCTGATCGAGACCTGCCTGGCCAGCGAGCGGGACGAGACCATGGCGGCCAAGCTGCGGCCCGTGGCGCCCGCCATGATCGTCCAGCAGGCGGCCGAACGAAATCGCGAGCCGAATCCGATCGGGGTGACCATCGAGGCGTCCAGCCTGCCCGAGTCCTGCTTCGCCGACGCCGGCTTGCTGGGCATCGCCCTGGACGCCCTGATCGACAACGCGCGCCGTTACGGCCCCGAAAATCAAGTCGTCGAGATCACCGCGCGGGGCGGCGACGGGCGGATCACCTTCTCGGTCGAGGATCGCGGGCCGGGCATCCCCGACGACGAAGTCGCGTTCATCTTCGACAAGTATTACCGCTGCGTCGGCGGAGCGGGGACGGGCACCGGGGTCGGGCTGCATCTGGTCAAGACGATCGCCGAACTGCACGCCGGTCAGGCCAGCTACCGGCCCCGGGAGGGCGGCGGGGCGTCGTTCGGCTTGACCATTCCCGCGCCGCCATGAGTGGTTCACCGGATCATTGCGGGCATGCTATAGGAAAAGCGCATTCAGGCGCGCGACGGGAGGGGTGATGGAACGCGAGGCGATGGAATTCGACATCGTGGTGGTGGGCGCCGGTCCCTCGGGCCTGTCCGCCGCGATTCGCCTCAAGCAATTGGCCGCCAAGGCGGGCCGCGAGGTGTCGGTCTGCGTGGTCGAGAAGGGCTCGGAGGTCGGCGCGCACATCCTGTCGGGCGCCGTCATCGAGACGCGCGGCCTGGACGAATTGATCCCCGACTGGAGGGCCAAGGGCGCCCCCCTGAACACCCCGGCCGGCGAGGACCGCTTCTTGTTCCTGACCGAGACCGCCTCGGTGCGCCTCGTCACCCCGCCGCAGATGCACAACGCCGGCAACTTCGTGGTCAGCCTGGGCAATGTCTGCCGCTGGCTGGCCGCCCAAGCCGAGGCGCTGGGCGTCGAGATCTTCCCCGGCTTCGCCGCCGCCGAGGTGCTTTACGACGACAACGGCGCGGTGCGCGGCGTGGCGACCGGCGACATGGGCGTCGGCCGCGACGGCCAGCCCACCTCGGCCCATCAGCCGGGCGTCGAGCTGGTCGGCCGCCAGACGATCTTCGCCGAGGGCTGCCGCGGCTCGCTCGCCAAGCTGCTGTCGGCCCGCTTCGCCCTGCGCGAAGGCCGCGATCCGCAGACCTATGGCATCGGCATCAAGGAATTGTGGGACATCGATCCGGCCAAGCACCAGCCCGGCCTGATCATCCACAGCGTCGGCTGGCCGCTTGACAATTCGACCTATGGCGGCTCGTTCCTTTATCACCTGGAGGGCAATCAGGTGGCGGTGGGCTTCGTGGTCGGGCTGGACTACGCCAACCCGCATCTGTCGCCGTTCGAGGAGTTCCAGCGCTTCAAGACCCATCCGTCGATTCGCGGCTGGTTCGAGGGCGGGCGGCGCATCGCCTATGGCGCCCGCGCGCTCAGCGAGGGCGGGCTGCAATCCTTGCCCCGCCTGACCTTCCCCGGCGGCATGATGGTGGGCGATTCGGCCGGGTTCCTCAACGTGCCCAAGATCAAGGGCACCCACACCGCGATGAAGTCGGGCATGCTGGCCGCCGAGGCGGCCTTCGCGGCGCTCGACCAGCCGGCCGGCTTCGAGGCGGTGGCCTACCAGGACTCGCTGCGCCAAAGCTGGGTGTGGGACGAGTTGAACACCGTTCGCAACATCCGTCCGGCCTTCCGTTGGGGCCTTTGGGCGGGCATCGCCTATGCGGCGCTCGAAACCTATGTGCTGAAGGGCCGCGCGCCGTGGACGCTGCGCCACCACGCCGACCACGACCAGTTGGTGCCCGCCGACCAAGCGCCGCGCATCGACTATCCCAAGCCGGATGGCCGGATCAGTTTCGACCGCCTGTCGTCGGTGTTCATCTCGAACACCAATCACGAGGAGAACCAGCCGGTCCATCTGCGGCTGAAGACTCCCGAGGTGGCGATCGCCGTGAATCTGGCGTTGTATGACGCCCCCGAGCAGCGCTATTGTCCGGCGGGTGTCTACGAGATCGTCCGCGACGAGGACGGCGCCAATCCACGCCTTCAGATCAATGCGCAGAATTGCGTCCACTGCAAGACCTGCGACATCAAGGACCCGACCCAGAACATCGACTGGGTGGTGCCCGAAGGGGGTGGAGGACCCAACTACCCCAACATGTAAGGCGTGCGGGCGAAGGGAGCGTCGGCGCGTCGCGGTTTTCCTGTCGGAGTGACCAATGGCCGTTCGCCACCGCCTTTCCCCCATTCTGCGCCGCATCGGCGCCGCCGCCTTCCTGGCCATCCTGCCGGGCGGCTGTGTCGGCGCGGCGGACGCCGAAGGTCTTGCCCCAGCCCTCGCCGCGGCGCCCACGGAGGGGCTGGCGGTTTCGGCCGGCCAATCGGCGCTGGGCGCCTATCTGGCGGCGCGCTGGGCCCATGCCAGCCACGAGATCGGCGCGGCCGCCGACTTCTATTCCCGCGCCCTGTCCGCCGACCCCGAGAATGTCGAGCTGCTTCAGCGCGCCCACCTGCTGCTGGCCGCCGAGGGGCGACTCGACGAGGCGGTGACGCTGGCCCGCCGGCTGCTGTCCTTCGACTCCGAGGCCGCCGTGGCGGCCATGCTGGTGGCGTCGCGCGACGTCAAGGAAGGCCGCCTGACCGCCGCCGAGGACCGCTTGGCCAAGCTGCCCCGGCGCGGCATCAACAGCTTCATGGCGCCGATGATGCTGGCCTGGACGCGCGCCGCCCAGGGCCGCTTCGACCCGGCCTTGGCCGCGCTGGCGCCGATGGCCGGCACGTCGCCGCTGGCGCCCTTGCATGATTTCCACGCGGCGCTGATCAACGATCTCGCCGATCGGCGGGCGGCGGCCGAGAAGCTGTACGACTCGCTGGTGACGGGCGAGGCGACGCCCCTGACCCTGCGCGCCGTCGAGGCGGCGGGCGCCTTCTACCAGCGCATCGGGCGCATCGAAAAGGCCCGCGCCCTTTACGCCCGCTATCGCGGCCAGCATCCCGGCAGCGGCCTGCTCGACGGCGATTCGCTGCTGGCCCAGGGCGGCAAGCTGCCGCGCATCGTGACCAGCGGGCAAGAAGGTCTGGCCGAGGCGATGTTTGGCGCCGCGACCTCGATCCGCCAGGGCAACGCGCTGGACGTGGCGCTGGTGTTCGGCCGGCTGGCGCTGGATTTGCGGCCCAATTTCCCGCTGGCCCAGGTGCTGGTCGCCGACATCCTGCAATCGCAGGAGCGTTTCGACCAAGCCAACGAGATCTATCGCGCCATCGACCCGGCCTCGCCGGCTTGGTGGTCGGCGCAGCTTCGCGTGGCCGAGAACCTCGAGGATTCGGGCCGCGCCGATCAGGCGGCGACGCTCTTGCGCGACATGGCCGGCCAACGGCCCGAACGCTGGGACGCGCTGGTCTCGCTGGGCGACGTGCTGCGGCGTGGCAAGAAATTCGCCGACGCCGCCGAGTCCTATGGTCAGGCGATCACCCGCGTGCCGCGGATCGAGCGGCATCACTGGACCCTGTTCTACAGCCGCGGCATCGCGCTCGAGCGCTCGCAACGCTGGCCCGAGGCCGAGACCGACTTCCTGAAGGCGCTCGAGCTTGAACGCGACCAGCCTTACGTCCTCAACTATCTGGGCTACACCTGGGTCGAACGCGGCATCAATCTCGATCAGGCGCGCAAGATGATCGAGAAGGCCGCCAGCTTGCGCCCCGACGACGGCGCCATCATCGACAGCCTGGGCTGGGTGCTGTACCGGCTGGGCGACTATCCCGAGGCGGTGCGCAACTTGGAGCGCGCCGTCGAGTTGCGGCCCGAGGACCCCACCATCAACGACCATCTGGGCGACGCCCTGTGGCGGGTCGGCCGCCGCGACGAGGCGCGCTTCCAGTGGCAACGCGCCTTGCTGCTCGAAACCGACGCCGAGGCGAAACAGGGCCTCGAAGCCAAGCTGAAGGCCGGCCGCCCGCTGGCCGCCACGGACGGGGGGACGTGAGTCTCGCGATCGAGGCGCCGGCCAAGGTCAACCTGTCGCTGCGGGTCGTCGGGCGGCGCGAGGACGGCTATCACCTGCTCGACAGTTTGGTGGTGTTCGCCGGGGTGGGCGATTCCTTGAGCTTCGCCCCCGCCGACGCGCTTTCCCTGACGGTCGGCGGGCCGGCCGCCCGCGACGTGCCGGCCGCCGCCG
>JADFZP010000232.1 GCA_015232485.1 Alphaproteobacteria bacterium | reverse complement strand
AGCCGCGTGGATGGCCGGATCAAGTCCGGCCATGACGAGTGGAGAGGATGCTAGCTCCCGTCCGGGTGGGCCGAAGCGCCCAGCGCGCCGATGGGCAGCAGAAGATCGACCTCCAATCCATTGACGGCGAAGCGCAAATCGACCGTGCCGTCCAGCTCGTGGGGGACGCCGAGTTGCAGCAGCCGGCTGCCGAAGCCCCGTCTGGCCGGCGCTCCGGTCAGTTTCGGTCCACCGCATTCCCGCCAGCGGATGGTCAGGCGGTCGTTGCGCGGGTCCGTGAACCAGTCGACGGCGACCCGTCCGGCCTCCACGCTCAACGAGCCGTGCTTGGCCGCGTTGGTGGCCAGTTCGTGGAACATCATGGCCAGCGACACGGCGGCCTTGGGGCCCAGCGGCACGCCGGGGCCGGTCAGCCGGATGCGGTCCTCGGCGGCGAAGGGGGCCAGCGCCTGGCGCAGCAGCGTGCCGATTTCGATGCTTCCCCAGTGGCTGAGGGTCAGCAGGCCGTTGGCGTTGGCGAGCGCCTGCACGCGGCCGGTGAAGGCCGCGCCGAACTCGTCGAGCGACGTCGCCGAGGCCAGGGTCTGGGTCGCCATGGCCATCACCACGGCCAGCGTGTTCTTGACCCGGTGGTCGAGTTCGCCGACCAGCAAAGCCTGACGGCGTTCCTCGCGCTTGCGCTGGGTGATTTCGGTGAAGGTCAGCACGAATCCGACCACGGCGGCGTGCGCGTCGCGCAACGGCCCGCCGCTGCCCAAAAACTGCCGGGGCTCGCATCCCTCGGCGGGCAATTCGAATTCGACGCTTTGACCGCCCGCGGATTGATCCAGAAGGACGCCAACATTGGCGCGATCCCGAGATTGGAAGCCGAACGCTTCGAAGACCGGCTTGCCGACCGGGGAAATCTTGGCCAGCGACTGCGCCACCAGGTTGGCGTGCGTGACGTATCCGGCGATGTCGCAGACGATCATCGCCTCGGTCGCCTGGTCCAGGATGGAAAAGGCGAAGCGTTCGGCCACCGCCACCCGGTCGCTGCGCTGGCGCGGCGACAGGTCGGTGACGATCAGGGCCAGGCACCGCTTCCAATCCAGTTCGACCGGCGCGGCCGAAAGCATGACGGGCCGCCCGCCGGCAAGCTCGACCTGGATCGCCGCCGGGTATTCAAGTCCGTCGACGAGAAGCCGGGCGGCGCGCGGCCGATCGGCTTCGCAGACCAGCGGCAGGAAGGGCCGCCCGATCAGCGAGCCGTGGTCGGCGCCCGCCAAGTCGGAGAATCGGCGGTTCGAATAGAGCACGGTGCCGGCACCGTCGATCGCGGCGGCGCCTTCGAACATCCGCTCGACGATCACCTGATAGGGATGAAGGGCGCTGCTTAGGGTGAAGACCCGCGGGCCAACCGCGTCCCCCTCGACGACCACCGCGTCCACCTCGCCCCTTTGGATGGCGCGCAGGGTCTCCTCGGCTTCGGAATTGGCCATTTTCTGCGAAATCCCCCGCCTCGGCTCACTGCCGCGGCGCGATGTCCAGGCCGATCAGGATTTTGTCGCGCTTCGACAGGTCGCCGATGATGCGCCGGATGGGTTCGGGCAGGTTTCGAACCAGCGTCGGGATGGCCACGATGTCGTCACGCTTGGCCAAGCCCGGATTCGCCATCAGGTCGATCACTTCGATCGTGTACAGGTGATCGCCATCGCTCTCGCAGAACGCTTTGAGATTGGCGATGGCCGCCAATGATTTGGGCGTCTGGCCCGCGACGTAAAGTCGCAGTTCCCAAACTTCCTTGACCGGCTGCGCGTCCATCATGATCCTTCCGCCATCGCATGCTCTTCGCCCAGTTGGATGCCCCCCGGCCCCAGGGTGAATGGGCGGACCGCGTTGGAATGGGCCATGCCGCGCGATTTCAGCACGAAAAGGCTGCGGTTGCGCACGCCATTTTCCTCCAATAGCCGCAACTGGATCCAGGTGTCCATCAGCGACGAGATGCTGGCCAATTCGACATCGATGTTGCCGCTCTCCAGGCTGACGAACAACCCGGTGACGCCTCTGGATTTCAGAAGATCCACGAAACGCAAGAGCATCGAGTGGACCTCGCTGGATGTGCCGACCGCCGCCAGGGTGTAGATGGGGTCCACGACGACGATCGAAGGCCTGAACCGCTCGATGATATCGTACATGCGGGCAAGATGGGATTCGAGACCCCACAGAGTGGGCCGGGCCGCGACGAAGCGCAGCGTTCCGGCGTCTCGCCACGGCTGAAGGTCGATCCCCACCGAGCGCATGTTGCGCACGATCTGGCCGGGGCTTTCCTCGAACGCGAAATACGCGCAGCGCTCGCCGCGACCGCAGGCCGAGTGGACCAGATGGGCGGCGAGGGTCGATTTGCCGCTCCCCGACGTCCCGGACACCAGCACGCTGGAGCCCCGGAAGAACCCCAGGCCGCCCAGCATCCCATCCAATCCCGGAATGCCCGCGGTGACCCGCTCGACACTGACCTCGTGGTCCAGGCGCAGCGAGGTCACGGGCAGCACGCTCATGCCGTGCTCGTCGATCAGGAACGGATATTCGTTGGTGCCGTGGACCGATCCGCGATATTTGAGCACGCGTAGCCGCCGCGTCGCGACCTGGGCGACGACGCGGTGCTCCAGCACCACCACGCAATCCGAGACGTATTCCTCAAGCCCGTGGCGGGTGAGCATCCGCTCGCCGTGTTCTCCGGTGACGATGGCGGTCACGCCTTGGTCCTTGAGCCAGCGGAACAGCCGCCGCAACTCGCCGCGCAGCACCGCCATGTTGGTGAAGCCGCCGAACAGCGTCTCGATGGTGTCGAGCACCACCCGCTTCGCGCCGATCGTCTGGATGGCATGGCCAAGGCGAAGGAACAGGCCCTCGAGGTCGTAATCGCCGGCTTCCTCGATCTCGCCGCGTTCCACCCGGACGTGATCCAAGGCGAGCTTGCCGGCCGCAACCAGCGCCGGCAGATCGAAGCCCAGCGAGGCGACGTTCTTGGCGATGTCGTCCTCGGTCTCCTCGAAGCTCACGAAGACGCCGGGCTCGTCGTACAGGATCGCGCCATTGACCAGAAAGGTCGCTGCGAACAGGCTCTTGCCGCAACCGGCCCCGCCGCAGATCAGGGTGGGGCGGCCTTGGGGCAGGCCGCCTTCGGTGATCTGGTCAAACCCAAGAACGCCGGTCGGGCATTTGGCCAAGCCAGCACGGTCTGGGACGGAAGCGAAGGACATGCGGGATATCTCTCCTCTCCCAAGCGTTGCGAGGCAGTGTATGTCTCGCTTGAAAGGCTTGACAAGAGGGGAAAGGGTCTAGGTCTCGCGCGCGTGCCTCTAGCGGCGCGGCGCGCTGGCCGATTGCGGCGGGTCCTGCGGGTCGTAAAGCGGCCAGTTGCCGGCGGCCAGGGCGTCGAGCGACGGGCTGGCCTGGCCCAGGCGCGAGCGGTAGATCCACAGATTGGTCAGAACCCGCTCGGTGAAGATGCGCGTCTCGCGCGACGGGATGCTTTCCAGGAACAGCAGCGCGTCGTCGCGGAAGCCGACGTCGCGGCGCCAGCGGGCGACGGTGTTCGGCCCGGCGTTGTAGGCGGCCAGCATCATCATCAGGTTGCCCCGCACGCCGTCCTGTTCGAGCAGGTACTGCACATAGCGTTGCCCCAGCGCCAAGCTGACGGCGGGATCGTTCAGGTCGCCAAGGCGGCCGCCCGAGATGTAACGCGCGGTGGCCGGCATAAGCTGCATCAGGCCGGTGGCCCCGGCCCGGCTGCGGGCGGCGGGATTGAATTTCGATTCCTGGCGGACCAGGGCGAACACCAGCGCCTTGTCGACCTGCCAGCCATCGCTCGGCTGCCAGCTCGGCAGGGGATAGGCGGCGGTGTCGTGGAAGCGGCCGTCGTTCAGCGAGGTGCCCAGGCGAAGGGCCAGTTCGGGCATGCCGCCGGCGCTGGCCAGCGCCAGCATCGACTGCGCCACGGCCGGGGTGGCGTTGGGGTGCAGGCGAAGGATCTCGTCCTCGGCGCGTTCCTTCTCGCCGACTTGCAGCAGCGCCATGGCGCGATGACCGCCTTCGATGCGCGTCAGAATTTCGACATCGGCATCGGTGAACGGCGTGGCCTCCCAGTCGAAGAACGAATTCTGGGCCAGCGCCCGGCGGGCCAGCAGGCCGTAGAAGGTGCGCGAATGGTCGGCGGCGATTTGCAGCCAGTGGTTCACCACCTCGGGGCGGCGGCCGACCAGATTGGCGCGGGCCGCCCAGAAGGCGCCGGCCGCGATCATCCAGGGCGAGCCCTGCGCGTTGGCCACCGCCTCGAAATGGCGGCGGGCCTCTTCAAGGCGGTTCAGGCGCCACAGCGACAGCCCGGCCGTCCAATGGGCGGTCGGCAGCACGTCGCCGGCCCGATCGGCCACCTCGATGGCCAGGGCCGCGGCGCGCCGGTCGTCGCCCTGGGCGAACCAAGCGGCGGCCAATTGCGCCTTGGCGTCGTCCATCTCGCCCTGACCGGCGGCGCGGAACGCCGCGCCGCCCAGCAGGGTCTCGGCGGCGGCCGGGTCGCCGTCGCGCAGAAGCTGGCGGAAGCGGGCCTTGACCGGCTTCATCGGGCCGTTGTCGCGGGCCTCGACCTCCCAATTGGCGCCGTCGTCGTTCATCGCGTTGCCCGACGGCTTGCCCGTCGAGCCGCGCGAGACCGGCTGCTTCAGCTTGGCGCCGGCCGGCATGCGCTTGCGGGCCAGCGACCAGATCGCGGGCGCCTGGGGATGGTCGGCATAGGCGTCCATCCACGCCTTCAACTCGGGGAAGGTGGCTTGATGGGCGGGGTGCAGCAGCCGCTGGGCCAGCACATGGCCCATCAGCAGTCGGTTCTGGAGCTTGCCGATCTGACGGTCGGCCTGATCAAACTGGCCGCGCGCCTGAATCGCAAAGATTGCGCGATAGTTGGCGGCATCCAGGTTGCTGAGCGGGGTGGGAAGCGCGACCTTGCGTCCCTGCTTGGCGAGACCGGGGGTGATCGCGGCGGTGACTATCTCGGCTTCGGTCGGGGACTCCACCGCCCCCGCCGACGTTCCGGTCAAAAAGACCAGCGCTATCAAGGCGGTGAGCAATCGGGGTCGCAGTGGCCGCGGCCGGGTCTGATCGGTTCCGTCGATATCCATCCATCGAGTTATAAATGGATCGACGCCGCTCGGCAAGCGAAGATGACCAACCAAGGAGGCATGGTATCCCAACCAAAGGATTAGTTCTTTTGTTCCAGCCGCTTGCGGAGCATCAGAAAGTCCTTCCAAACGTCACGCTTCATGGCCGGGGTGCGCAGCAGGAAGGCGGGGTGATAGGTCGCCAGCGCCGGGATCGGGCGGGGCAGCCGGGTCGAGGAATAGGCCAGCCACCGCCCGCGCAAACGCCCGATCGAATCGCTTTTCCCCAACAGCGCCTGGGCCGCCGCGCCGCCCAGCACCAGCAGCATGGCGGGGTCGATCAGCTCGATGTGGCGCTCGATGAAGGGCAGGCACTGCCCGACCTCGGCCGGAGTCGGGGTGCGGTTGGCGGGTGGGCGCCAGGGCAGCACGTTGGCGATGTGGACGTCGCGTTCGCGCGACAGCCCGATCGAGTCGAGCATGCGGTCGAGCAGCTTGCCGCTTGGTCCGACGAAGGGCAGGCCCTGGCGGTCCTCCTCCTCGCCCGGCGCCTCGCCGACCACCATCAGCCGGGCGTTCACGGCGCCGGCGCCGAACACCGTCGTGCGCGCGGTGAGCTTCAGCGGGCAGCCCTCGAACGACTCGACCACGGC
>JADFZP010000231.1 GCA_015232485.1 Alphaproteobacteria bacterium | reverse complement strand
CGACGGCAACATCCCCAAGGCCGCCGCCTTCCTCGACATCAGCGCCTCGACGATCTATCGCAAGCGGCAAGCCTGGGGCGAGTGATCACAGCTCGAACCGCTCGTTCAACGCGGCGACGGTTCGGGTGGCGGCGTCGAGCAAGGCCGGGGCGCCCTCGACAATTCCTTCGCCGCCTTCGCGCCCCTGTCGCTCCATCTCGGCCGCGAGGGTGCGCAGCCCCTCGGCGCCGAAGGTCGCGGCCAAGCTTTTCAACGTATGGGCCTCGTGGGTGACGGTCGCGACATCCCCCGCGCGCGCCGCGTCCCCCAGACGCCCGGCCCGCATCGCGATCTCGCCGGAAACCTTGCCGGCGATGCGCCGCGTGGTGGCGGGGTCGGTGTCGGCCTCCATTCGCGCGATGGCGGCGTCGTCCAGCATGGCGGCGGCCGGCGTACCGATCGGGCAGCGGCTGCCCAGCCAACTGGCGATTTTGCCGAACAGGTTGGCGGGCTCGAACGGCTTGGTGACGAAGTCGTCCATGCCGGCGGCGAGGCACTTCTCGTCATCGCCGGTCATGGCGAAGGCGGTCATGGCGATGATCGGGACGCTGGACACCGGGCCAGGCAAGGCGCGGATGGCCCGGGTGGCGGCCAGCCCGTCCATCTCGGGCATGGCCACGTCCATCAGAACCAGATCGTAACCGCCACGCCGCGCCGCGTCGAGGGCGGCCCGCCCGTCGCCCACGCAATCCACCACCAGGCCGATGCGCTCCAGCATGGTGGTCGCCACCAATTGGTTGGTCTCGCTGTCTTCGGCCAGCAGCACCCGGCCGGTCAGGCGCCACTCGTCGGTCCGCGTCCGCTTGCGTTGTTGCTCGACGCCTTCGTCGAGGTCGAGCGAGAACCAGAAGGTGCTCCCCTTGCCAAGCTCGCTCACCACGCCGATCGCGCCGCCCATCGTCTCGATCAACCGCTTGGAGATGGCCAGACCCAGCCCGGTGCCGCCATATTTGCGGGTGTACGAGGCTTGCACCTGGGTGAAGCGCGTGAACAAAAGCGCTTGATCGGACGCGGCGATGCCGATGCCGGTATCGACGATCTCGAAACGGATGTGCCGGCCTTCGAGAGCCAAGCTCAGCTTCACCCGGCCTCGTTCGGTGAATTTGACCGCGTTGGACATCAGGTTCAGCAGCACCTGCAGCAATCGCGAGCGGTCGCCCTTCAGCCATCGCGGAACGTCGGGGGCGATCACCGCTTCCACCAGGATTCCCTTGTCGCGGGCCGACGCCTCGACGATCTCCACCGCCTCGGTGATCAGGTCGGCGAGATCGAAATCGTCGATGTCGAGGGTCAGGTGCCCGGCCTCGACTTTCGAGTAGTCGAGAATGTCGTTGATCAGCGCCAGAAGCGATTGCGCCGAGCGATTGGCGACCGTGGCGTTGCGGCGCTGACCGGGCGTGAGTTCGCCGTCGAGAAGGATGTTGAGCATTCCCAGGACGCCGTTCATCGGCGTGCGGATTTCGTGGGTCATGGTCGCCAGGAATTCCGACTTCCTTTGGTTGGCCTCCTCGGCCGCCTCCTTGGCGGCCGCCATGGCCCGCTCGGAGGCGACGCGGTCGGTGATGTCGCGGATCACCCCCACGAAAACCGGTATTTCGCTGCGGATCAGGCTGACGGCCAGTTCCATGGGGAACAGGCTTCGGTCGCGCCGCAGCCCCGCCAACTGGCGCCCCGCGCCGATCACCGCGCTTTGGCCCGTGTTGAGATACCGCGCCAGATAGGAGTCGTGGTTCGAGTGGTGCGGCTCGGGCATCAGCATGTTGACATTGCGCCCGATCATCTCGTGGGCGGTCCAGCCGAACAGCCGCTCGGCCGCCGGATTCACGGAAAGCATGATTCCCGACCGGTCGATGCTGATGATGCCATCGATCACGTTTTCAAGGATCGCCGACAGGCGCGACGCCTGCAAAGTGTGTTCCAACTCCTTGGCGCGTAGAGCCTCGGTGCGGTCGTCGACGCGCGTCTCGAGTTCGCGATGGGACGCCTCGATGCGACTGAGCATTTCGCGAAGCGCCAAGGCGAGGTCGGCCACCTCGTCCTGGCCGACGACGGTGATCGAGTGCTCGACCCGGCCATCGATGGCGACGGCGCGCGCCGTCCGACTCAACTCCACCAGTGGCCCCGCCAGCCGACGCCCAATGACGATGGCCAGCAGGAAGACCGTCAGGGTGGTGACGAGCCCGATGGCCACGTAGGCGCGGGTCAAGGCGACCAGTGGCCGCATCGCGACCTCTTCGTCCACCCGCACGATCACCGACAGATCGAGTTCGGCCAGCGGGGACGCCAAGGACAGAGGCGTCTCGACGATCATCTGGGTGGCGGCCTGGGCGGCCTGGGCGCGTCCAGGAACGGACAGCTCGATGCCCATGCCGCTCGTCGTCGTCCCGGTCACGGCGCGGGCCAGCACCGGCGCCAGCGAGGCTCGGGCCACCAGGGCGCCTTCGGGCTGGCGGGTGGCCGGAAAGATCACCGGCAGCGCGATGATCAGGAAATCGCCATCGATCCGGGCGGCGGCCCGTCCCGCCACGGCCGAAAGGACCGCCGGGTCGTCCTTGGCGACCGGATGGTTCGGACCATCGACGACATAGGGGTGGCCCGCGAAATCATACAAGCCGACCGTGATGGTGTCCGCCGTCCGGGTTCGATACGAATTGATCAGCGGCTTCAAATAGGATTCCCGCCCGCGCGAATCCACCAAGGCGTTGGCCACGATCGGGTTCTGGGCAAGCGCGGTGGCGTCGGCGAGGATATGCTCGAAGATCAGCTCGGCGCGACGCGCGGTCAGTTCGGCCACGCCCTCCAGCCTGTCGGTGATCGAGCTCCACACCTGGGTTCGCACCACCAGGTAGGAAGCCCCACTGGCCAGCACCCCCATCAAAAGGGCGATGGCGCCGGCGGCCGCGGCGAAGCGATGAATGATGCTCGACGCGAGCCAGCGGCTGATCATCTCAGTCGGCGACCGGGGTGATGCCATCGACCCCGAACCGTCCCATGAACAGCAGATCGGGCCGCAACGCCTCGTGGCGGGTCGCGGTGAAGGGTTCGGCGTAGGACATCACCAGACCGTCGAACGGCCCCAGCGCCTCCATCGCGTCGCGCACCGTCGGGCGATGGGTGGTTCCCGCCTTGTCGACCGCGCGGGCCAGAATGTGGGTCAAGTCGTAAGCGTGGGCGAAGCCGACCTGGGACTTGATCTCGGACGCCGCCCCAATCCCCAAGGCGTCGCGGGCCGACCGCATCACGCCGAGCAGGCGGGGGTCGCTTCGCCCGGCCAGGGTCACCGTCTGCACCACCGCCATGTCGACGCTTTTCAGCGCGTCGCCGCACATGGCCAGGAAGTCGCCGCCGGACATGCCCCAGTGGCTGAGCAACGGAACGCGGTCGGCGGCGGGCATCGCCGCCATCTCCTTCACCAGGATCGACGCCTCGGTCTCGTTGGCGACCAGCAGTATGGCTTGCGCCCCGGCTCGCGTCAGATCCAGGTACTTTTGCGCGAGGCTGCTGTCCCCCCAGTTGTACCAGCCCATTCCGACAAGGCCGAGCCACGGATTGGCGCGCGCGTGGGACTCGATGGCGACTTGGTTGCCGCGGCCCCATGCGGTGTTGGGCAACAGGGCGCCCAGGCGGGTGAAACCGCGGCGCTTGGCGTAGTCGATGATCGTCGGAATGGCCCATGAATCGCGCAGCGACAGCCGGAACACGTAATTGGGCTTTCGGCCGTTGTCGACGATTTCGTCGGCCGCCGCCCAGGGGTCGCACAGGATGAGTTCGCGTTCGTGCGCCACCGGGATCGTTTCGATCACCACCGGGCTGAACTTGCCGCAGAATACGCCGACAAGGTCGGGAATGGCGGCAAGCTCTCGAACATTGGCGATGCCCCTGGCGGGGACGGAGCGGTTGTCACGCTCGACCAGCGTCAAGGGCCGGCCGCCCAGAACGCCCCCCGCCGCGTTGATTTCGTGCATCGCGACCAACATGCCCTGCCGTATGGCGGGAGCGGACGTGCTGGTGACGTGGCCGAATTCCGCATCCAGGCCGAACAAGACCGGCGCTCCGGCGGCGGACGCCGTCCGCAATGGATAGGCCGCCGCGGCGGCGGCGATCGAAACCAGAAAGCGTCTCCTGTCCAACATCGCGTACCCTCCCAGCGTGTTCGTCATTCCCCGAAGCAAATGAAATGCCAGACGCGGCTTGGCGGCGACAGGGGCGCGCCGGTGCTCGTTGCATGCATCTTGCGCCGCGTGTTAGCATTTTGAGAAGCAAAACGCGAACCGCGGCGTCGCTCTGGCTCGCTCCGGCGGTTTCCGCCGGGCAAGTGAATTGCATTATCCGGCAAAGAAATCCGAAGGGCCGCGCAAATGTCCAACCCCGACCAGAGCACCCGATCCTTGACCGGCGCGTTGCTCGTCAGCAAATCCGCTTCGGGGGTGGCGCTGGCTCGGGAGCTTCAACGCCTTTGCCTCGAATGCGCGGTCACGCGGGATGTGGACGACCTCCCGGCGCTCATCCCGACGACCGCGCGGCCGATCGTGCTGATCGAATCGGACAGCGACACCCCCGACCTCGCCGCCACCAAGGCGGCCGTCGCGATGGGTTTCTCGTGCCTGGTGATCGGCGATGGCGCGTCGCTCGAACAACGACTCGCCTCGGTGCGGGCCGGGGCCGCCGGCTTCGTCCCGCGGCCGGTCGAGCCGATGGCTTTGGCCGACGAGATCGAAAGGCTCGCCGCGCCGGCCAGCGAGGACCCCTACCGCGTCTTGATCGTCGACGACTCGGCGGCGATGGCGGCGGCCAGCGCCGCCGTGCTCGAACGCGCCGGGATGCTGGTGACGGAAGAGACCGATCCCCTGGCGGCGCTCGACGTCATTCGGCGAACCTCGCCCGATCTGGTGCTCCTCGACATCCACATGCCCGGATGCACGGGCATGGAACTGGCGGCGATCATCCGCCAGCACCCGGATCTGGTGGGGCTGCCGATCGTCTTCCTGTCGGCCGAAACCGAGGTTTCGCGGCAACTGCTCGCCATGAGTCGGGGGGGCGACGACTTCATGGTCAAGCCGGTTCCCGCGCAGACGCTGATCAGTTCGGTCACCGCCCGGATCGCGCGCGCCCGCGCCCTGAAGGCGTCGCTGGTGCGCGACGGTCTGACGGGCCTGCTGAACCGCAAGGCCTTCATCCACGAGATGGAGACCATTCTGGTCCTGGCCAGCCGCGGCGGCTGGGACGTGCCGGTGGTTTTGCTCGACGTCGACCATTTCAAGGCGGTCAACGACACGCACGGACATCCGGTCGGCGACCAGGTCCTGCGCCATCTGGCGGCCCTATTGCGCCGCCGGCTGCGCCGAAGCGATCTGATCGGCCGTCTCGGCGGCGAGGAGTTCGGCGTGGCGCTTCCGCGCACCACGCCCGAGCAAGCCGTCGAACTGATGGACCGCCTGCGCGAGGAATTCGCGGACATCACCTTCGACAGCGGCCTGACGACCTTCGGCGCGAGTTTCAGCGGCGGCGTGGCCCACGGCCTGCCCACCATCGCCGAACTGATGAAGGCCGCGGACGAGGCGCTCTACGCGGCCAAACGAGGCGGCCGCAACCGCTTGGTGGTGGCGGGAGAGGCCGACGCCCCCTCAATGCATCAATCGCTTGAAGCGGACGTGGGCAGTGGGAATGGGCGTTGACACGGGCCAACTCGGGTCAATGGAAGCCCCTTCGAGGCCCCTTCGCCGTCATGCCCGTGCTTGACACGGGCATCCACGTG
>JADFZP010000230.1 GCA_015232485.1 Alphaproteobacteria bacterium | reverse complement strand
AAATTCTTGCGCGGCGAGTGCGTGATCATCGTGGACCCGAAAGGGGACGGAGAACTTCGCGAGAACGCCAGAAAAGCGTGCGAGATGGCGGGCAAGCCGGAGGCGTTCGCCTTCTTCCATCCGGCGTTTCCGCGCGAATCGGTGCGAATCAACCCGCTCAAGAATTTCAACAGACCGATGGAGGTCGCCTCGCGCATCGCCGCGCTGATCCCGTCCGAGACGGGCGCCGACCCGTTCAAGGCGTTCGGCCAGATGGCACTCAACAACGTCATCCAGGGCTTGTTGACAGTCAATGAGACGCCGTTGCTGACAACAATCAAGCGGTACCTGGAAGCCGGCGTCGAAGGTCTGGTCTTGCGCGTGGTCGACGCCTATTGCACGCGGGTGATGCCGAACTGGGTCAAAGAGGCGGCACCGGTCCTTGACAAGGCCAAGGACAAGGTCGCGGCGCTAACCAAGCTCTATCACGCGAAGATCGCGCCCGATCACCCGTCGCCGGACCTTGAAGGTCTGCTCGCGATGGCGGCCCACAACAAGGATCATTTGGCCAAGATGATCGCCAGCCTCAACCCGATCATGAGCATGCTGACTTCGGGCGAGTTGGCGCCGCTGCTGTCGCCGCGCGCCGACGACATGGACGATCCCCGGCCGATCCTGGATTTGCAGACGATCATCAAGGACGCCCGCGTGCTCTACATCGGCCTGGACTCGCTGTCCGACGCGATGGTCGGTTCGGCGATCGGCGCCATGCTGCTCTCCGACCTGACGACGGTCGCGGGCGACCGCTACAACTACGCCGAACAAGACGATCTGCGGCCGGTCAACATCTTCGTCGACGAAGCGGCGGAGACCGTCAATGATCCTTTCCTCCAAATGCTCAACAAGGGGCGGGGCGCCAAGTACCGACTGATCGCCGCCACCCAGACGCTTTCCGATTTTGTGACCCGCACCGGGTCAGAGGACAAGGCATATCAGTTGCTGGGCAATCTCAACAATATGATTGCCTTGCGGGTGGTCGATGGGAAGACGCAGGAATACATCGCCAAAACGCTGGGGATGACCAAAATCCAATACATCATGACGACGCAGGGCAGCAACGTGACCAACGAAATCGCGTTCGGCGGCAATGCCGGCGAGCGGCTGATGGAAGAGGAGGCGGAATTGTTCCCGTCGCCACTCCTTGGGCGGCTGCCAAACCTGGAATTCATTGCGATGACGGCGGGGGGGAAGGTATGGAAGGGACGCGTGCCTATTTTAGGCAAGGAGAAGTCATGACGTTGTGTTTCGCCCGGCCGTCGTCGTCACCGACAGCCATGCTGGCGCAGTTGGGACGGGGCACCACGGCCGGAAGGTTTCGGGTGTTGTTCGCGGCGTGGCCGCGCGCTCAAGACTTCTGCCTGCGCTTGGCCGAATACGTGACCAACGGGTGGACGCTTGAAACGAGGGAGGGGAACAGGACGCTCCTGATCCACTCGCTGATGACCGGGCTGGACGCGTGGGATCGCGGCGACAACGGCCGCGACGGCTTGGCGGCGATGCTCGCCGGCACACTGGACACCGCGAGCGGCTATCTCGACGGGATCGTGTTGACCAACGGCACGGTGGACTGGGATGCCCGGTGTGGGCGTCCCCTGACCGACTGGATTGCTTCGGTGGGGGGCGATCTATACACGCGGGCGGGTGAGTACGATGTCTGCCATGTCCGGGCGGGACTGGAAGGCTACACCCTCGATCCCATCATGGTCGCCGTGTTGGCGGAATCGCGATGAAGGGGGCCTTACATGGCCGAGAAGTCGTCGTCGTCGAAGTCCAATGCCCATTGGCTGTTCTGGCTGGTCATGTCGGAACTGATCATCATCATGTTCCTGCTGCCCGTGCGCACCTTTGAATGGCTGGTCGAAACCGAGCGGCGCGTGGCGCAGTCGAGCGCCGGGCGCGAGGTGACCGCCTGGGCCGAACAGGTCGGCGCGGGATGGTATGACGTGGCATTCGAGCACACCGGGATTCGCGAGCAAGTCCGGCTCCACCTCATTCCGACCGAGGAACAGCGCCTGCGTTCGAAGGGAATGGAAAACCTCGGAGGCAAATGGCTTTGGACCTACGCGGACACCCGCATCGGCATCTTCTTCGGGATGCTGGAACAGGTGATGGTAAGGACGGCCATGGTGTTGGCGTGGACGCCGTTCGCGGTCGCAGTGACCATTCCGGCGGTGTGGGACGGCCTGATGCAGTGGCGCATCCGGCAGTACAGCTTTGATTTCGCGTCTCCGGTCGTGCATGGAGCCGGCATGCGGGTGGTCAAATATGTTTTCCCGGCGCTGTTTTTCGTGCTGATCGTGCCGCTGCCCATGCCGATCCTGGTCATTCCGGCCATCGCCGTCGCGATGGCGCTCGGGCTGGCGTGGATCGCCAAGCACACGCAGAAACGGATCTGACCTGGGGGATCGCTCTGTGCCTGTTCGGCTCTGTGCCGGCTCTAAGGCCGACCGTCCGAAGCGGACGCCGACCGGCAGGCACCGGGGCGAGACAGGAGGAATTCGGTGCGACTCATCTCCAGCAGGGTCGAATTGACCATCAGCGCATCGAGCGGGCGGGTGGCCGCGACATAGAGAATGTTGATCTCCTCGTCGAACTTGTCCGGCATGTCACGACGGAACGCATCGTCGAGCACCGGAAAATCCTCGCCGAGAACCACGACCGGGTATTCCGCGCCCTTGGCTTTGTGGACCGTGCTCAACACGATCCGGGCAGCGGCCGGATTGTTGGTGTGGCGCCGGTTGATGGCGTCGAGCACGGCGGGTAGCTGGGTGCCGTAGGTTTCTACCATGCGGACCAGGAACGTCAATTCCTGATCGTGGACCTCGGCCTGGTAGACCGCGAGGTCGGCCCATGTTGGGAAGGCGGCCAGCACGCCAAAGGTCTGCCGCTCGCCCGTCCACAGCCCGTAAGCGGCCCGCGCCAGCGCGGCGGTTTCTTCGTAACCGCCAATGATGTGGATGGCCTCCGTGGTGCGGGCGGCGGAGTCCAGCACCCCGGCGTTGGTGCGGCACAGCACGGTATGGCCGCAGGACGGCAACGACGGCTCGACCACGGTCTGCCGGAACGGCGAGCCGATGATCATGTGCTCGGCCGGACTGTGTTTCAGCCCGAGCAACCAGTTGGCGACGTGGGCCACCGCCGAGCCGAACCGAAAACTTTGGCACAGAGACAGGGCGGGCAGGCTGATCCTGTCCATGGCGTTGACCGCGCCCCGGAATGCGTACAACTGCTGGTGCCGATCGCCGACGAAGAAGATGGGGGCGCCCTGGCGGCTGACGATGTCGAGCATCAGGCCGTCCGCGTCCTGGGCCTCGTCGAACAGAATGTAGTCGACCCGGCCTGGAATCGGCTTGCCGCTCAAATGAAATTGCTTCAAGTAAACGTCGTGGGTCAATGGACCCGAGGGGCCGCTGGCGTCATCCCAAATTTTCCGGGCCAAATGGAGCAGCCGCTGGCGATCCACCGGACTGGGCACCCGCAGGCCGGCGCCATCGATCTGGCGTTCGGTGATCTCCCCGTCCAGGGAGCGACAAAACGCCTCGACGATTTGCAGCGCCATGTTGGTGACCACGGTCGCGGGACCAAGGTCGCCGCCCGACACGCCCATCCGCCGGGACACCTCGCTCGGGCGAAAGCGCGGCACGAGGCGATCCTTGTGGGACCGCATGTCCATCGCCGCGTAGGCCACGCCATGCGGCGTCATGCAGCGGACATCGCGCGGGAACGACTGTGTCGCAGCCTCCTTGGTTGAGCGGTTGAACGCGAGATAGAGGCCGCCATCGGGCCGCGCGCCGGCAATCCCCTTGAGCGTGGTGGTTTTGCCGGACCCCGCATAGGCCACGACCTTGAGCCCGCCCTGTCGGGTTGCCCGCGCCGTGCCGATGATCGCTTGTTGTTCGCGCGTGTATTCCATAGCCCAAGCATAGCCGGGCCATGTCAGAATGCAACTCGCCCTGGAAAAGTCGCGCCGCCCAGTCCGAACCGGACTAGCGGAAGAAGTGCCGCCCGACCGCGTCGGCCGCCAAGTCGATGATGGTCACCAGATCCCGGTTGTCGGGCGGGTCGCAGCCGATCCAGACGAAATCCCAGAAGGCGTGACCGTCCGAAGTGGTGTACGCGCGGTCAAGCGTGTCCTGGTCGGTGTCCTCGACGACACCGTGCTTGCACACGAACAGCGGGTGACCGAAGTGGACCACATACCCGAAGGGGGAATCGACGCCGCCGCCCACGATCCATCGGTCCATGCGGACGTTGTTTTGAATCACCATGCTATCGAGCAGGCTGACGGCTGAAGAGGTGCTCTGAGGCTTCATGGCGCTACCATCGTCATGAGTGAAAAAGGCGCCGTTGTCGCGACCGAAAGACTGCCATAGCGGCGCGGCGCCTGTCATCCAAAAAAACCCGCTGAACGGCGCGCCGGCCTCACTGAGCGCGAGTCCGCGTGCAAGAACCCGTCACAAAACCGAGCAATTTTACTCACCCCGCGCGACGGCAACGCACGCGCGGATGGGCTAAAAGGGTGGGGAAGGAGGAGGGCGGATGTCACAGCAAGTCAAAGTCCCGTCGCGGATCGATGATCCGCATCATTTCCTTTTTTGGCAAGTCGACGAGGTCGCGCCGTGGGGGCTGGTGCTGATGCTCGGCATCTGGCTCGATCACCTCGGGAAATTCCTGCTGTTCGGCTTCGTGCTGGTCAGCGTCTACAAGCGGTTTCGCGACGGCCGCCCCGATGGCTACTTCCTGCACCTCCTGTACTGGCTGGGCTTCGTGCGCTCGCGTGGCCGGTCCATGCCGAACCCCTTCGTCCGGAGGTTCTTCCCGTGAAATTCGGCACCTTCTTTGGAACGTGGCGCGAGACGCGGCGCAGCAACGGTGTCCTGCTCGGGGTGGTCCTGGCCCAGTCGATCGCCCTCGTCCTGGTCGGGGGCAGGGCTTTCAGCCGCAGTGAGACCATTGTCCTGGTGCCGCCGACCCTCACCGAGAGCGTCAAAATCGGCAAACAGATGATGGGTGAAAGCGCGTCGGTGAACTGGGGCACCTATCTGGCCCTGTTGATGGGCAACGTCACCCCGGAATCGGCGGATTTCGTCAAGGCTGCGGTCGGCGAAGTCGTCGACCCGAGCATCCATCGCGACGTGATGGATCGCATGACCGACGAAATCGAGCGGCTGAAGCGCGACCGTGTCTCGCAAAGGTTCGAGGCGCGAACCGCGTTTTACGAGGCGGCCACCAACAAGGTGTTCGTGACCGGCAACGGCTTTGTGGTCGGCGCCGGGGGTAAGGAAACCCGGTACGAGAAGACCTTCGAGGCGGAGATGGTCGTGAAGAACTATCGGCCCTCCGTGCTCTTCCTCAACACCTATGAGGGAAAGCCGCGCACCGAAAAGGAGCGCAAGCGCGACGCGGCCGAAGTCGAGCGAAATGACCAGCGCCAGCGGAGAAACGGGGAATGAGGATTAGCCATATCTGTCTGGCCATCGCGTTGAGCCTGATCGCCTTCGAGGCGCGCGCGCAAGCCGTCATGCCGGTCGAAGAGGTGACGCAGCCGCCGCCGCTCGATCTGCCGCCGCGTCGGGCGATCTCGGGGATGCAAGTCCCGGTGGGACACGGCAATCCGGGCTTCTATCCTGGCATGGCGGCCCAGCAGCAAAACCACGCCGCGCAATTACTGGCGCCCGCCGTCAAGACCGAGGCGGACAGCGAGCCGCCTCCGCCGCCAGCCGAGAGCGCGGTGACGACGCAGCCGCAGCCGGAGGCGGCG